>CAKPAV010000201.1 GCA_934133115.1 uncultured Bacilli bacterium | reverse complement strand
AACCGGCGATTGAGCTTGGACTAGTTGGTATGACAAATCCTGATAAACCAACTAGTAAAAATCAAAAATATTATAAAGTATAGATAGTTTATTACTTTAAAGCTTGTGTATTTAGTAATAAATTATAAAAAAAAGACGAATAAATCGCCTTTTAGATAAGATTATGATATCTTAGTTTATAATGGCACTTAGTCAGTAATTGATTAGGTGCTTTTTTAATTTATAATGTAGTGAAAGTGAGATATAACTATGGATGAAAAATTTAATACTATATTAAGCATTGTTTTAATACCGCAAATAGTATCGTTAATAGTAGAAAAAGATAAAATGGATGAAATAACCGCTTTTAACGAATTTTATCAATCTAAAGTTTATGATTTATTAGCAATTGAAGACACAAAAATGTGACACTATAGTGCACTAACCCTTTATATGATGTGGAAACATGAAAAAGAGACGAATGAACTCTTATTTTCTGAGAAGTTATAGATTATGAGTAAAGAATTACTATTTGTTATACTTTGTATTGAAGAATACAAAAATAGTAAAAGAATGAGCGGAAAAGAAGTAATCAATTTATTTAATAAATATTCTTATTATATTAAATTCATTATCACATACTAAAGCAAATAAAAAGCATAATCTTGCTTTCATTTTTTATTTACTTGCAAATTTATGCGTTTATTCTTGTATTGCTCTCTTTAATTATTGACAATAAAATCAGTTATGATAATATGGGATTGTAAAGATTTGAATTTTTATAGTAGTACAATTATTTATTGTAAAGTTACTAATGGCAAATTTTGTTGATTGCTATTTTTGTTTTGTGCAATTTAAAAAATCTTATTTATTAGTATTGAGAGGAGATGATTATGGGTGAATAAGAGAAAATTATTATTTTTTTCAATTCTGTTTTTGACTATAAATTTATTTGTTTTTTTCGTTTTTTTTCCTACTTTACCAATATATGGTTATACCCATCAAATTTCTACAAGTGATAATCCTGGCTTGTATATAACAATTACATCAAATACATTATTCAAGGTATTAAAAGATGATTATTATAACAATTTACTAAAATTTGCATATATTATCTCATTTATCTTACAAATAACTAGTGTGGCTTTTTCTACAATATCAATGTTGCTTTTTGCTTTATCTAAAAAAGTTAGCCATTATATTTTAATTATTCCTAGTGTAATTTGGTCGATACTTTTAATCGTTTTATTCAGAAGTACAATAACTCTCCTTATAGTATCAACTATATTTTTCATAATGTCGATTTTTTATTTTATCTATTTGTTAATCACAAAAAGAAATAATGGGAGCATATATGGGCAATCCTACTAAAAATATTCTTAATCAATAAGAACTTCAAAAGATGTAAATAATCATTAATATTTAAAAAATTAGTTACAGATGTTCTAAATATCTATGGTGCCACATTTTGCAGGTGCACCACTTTTTTACATTGATATTTAGAGTTTGAAGAATAAAAAAATCTATAAATGTAATCAATAATATTTCTAAAGAGGGATTAAGATAATATACAAGATAATAAAAAAAGACGAATTAAATCGCCTTTTAGGTAAAATGTTTTTTATTAAAAGTCTTCATTAAAATAAGGTAATTCTTCAGTTAATATTCCTGGCCTATTATCTGGATCTAAATACACACGTTTTCCTTCGTTTAATTTAAGAATATTACTTATTTCATCATTTGTTAATTTAAAATCAAATACATCAAAGTTTTCTTTAATTCTATTTTCATGAACGGACTTTGGAATAGCAATAATGCCACGATCAATCAAATATCTAATGCATATCTGAGCTGGACTTTTAGAATATTTTTTAGCTAACTCATTAATATAAGGCATAGTAAATGCTTCGCCTTTCATAAATGGACCATAAGAAGTAACAATCATATCGTGAGCCTCACAAAATTTAACAAGAGGAACTTGACTTAATCCAGGATGTAATTCAATTTGATTAGTAACAGGTTTAATAGTTACATAAGGTAATAGATGCTCTAAATGATGAATTTGAAAGTTTGATACACCAATTGAACGAATATAACCTTCTTTAACTAATTCTTCTAGAGCATGATATGTTTCTAAATTAAATTCATAATTACTACTTGGCCAATGCATTAAATATAAATCTATATAATCAACACCTAAGTCTTTTAATGATTTAAATACAGCTTTACGAGTATTATTTTTACCAAATCTCGTAATTTGTAATTTAGAAGTAATAAATATTTCATTACGAGGAACACCACTATCGCGAATTGCTTTTCCAACAGCTTCCTCATTTTTATAATTTTGCGCAGTATCAATATGACGATATCCATGACGCAAAGCAAATAAACAAGCATTATAACATTCATCATTTGGAGATAAGAATGTTCCTAAGCCTAGTACAGGCATTTCATAACCATTATTTAATTTAATATTCATAATATTAATTCCTTTCTTAACTTCTATATATTTAAGATAATATTTTTATATTATTTTAGCAATTGCAATATGAATTGAAATAATAAATTAGTAATTGTAAAAAATCTAAATTTTATATGACAATGTCTACAAAATAAAATGATATGTCTACTTTTTAAATTTCCGCAATAGAATCTTCAAATAAAATATATTATGATACTTCTTTTGACTTATTGGGTAAATTGTTGTATCATATAGTTAAATATAGGACATACTATATTATAAAAGGAGGTTAAGTCTATGTTTTCTGAAAGAGTAAAAAATAGTTTTGATACGAACAAGCCAATATATACTGAAGAAATAATTAGGCTTTTTCCTGACTATTCAAGACCACAAATATTTAGATTTATCAAAGAAGCAGAAGAGAAAAAAGAAATCATTAATTTTGTAAAAGGTGTATATTATATTCCTAGTAAAACATTTATTGGATTATCTACAATAACTGCTGATTCCGTTATAGCGCGTAAGTACTTAAAATGGAATGATGAAGTATTTGGTATTTATGGTGGATTAAAATTACAAAATATGTTTTCCATAACAACACAAGTTCCTAACATATATGAAATAGTATCTAATAATGAATCTTCAAAGCGAAGAGAAGTAATAATAGATGGTAGAACTTTTATCTTACGAAAATCACGTTTTAAAATTAATAAAGACAACGCTAATGCGTATATGATAATGGAACTATTTAATGATTTAAATGGGGAAAAAATTAATAAATTTGCCAAAAAGCGAATAATTGATTTTATAAATGATAAAGATGTTACAAAAGAACAATTAATGGATATTGGATTAAAATTTCCTGCTAAAGCTTTAATAAATTTGATAAGGAGCAATATATTAAATGAAATTGCATAAGAATAAAGAAAATTTTATCGAAGCAGTACAAGCAACAAGTAGAGGATTAAATATTTCTCCAGCGCTTGTTGAAAAAGACTATTATGTTACATTGGTATTAAATAAAATCAATGAAGAAGTCCCAGGACTTATTTTTAAAGGTGGCACATCGCTTTCTAAATGTCATAAAGTTATTAATAGATTTTCAGAAGATATAGACTTGACACTTGATAGCGAACATCTTACAGAAGGACAAAGAAAAAAAGTTAAATCAACAATTGTAAAAATTTGTGAAGAACTTGAATTGACTATTAGTAATCTTGAGAATACGAGAAGTAGACGAGATTATAATTGCTATCAAATTAGTTATCCGCTTTTATTTGAAAACGATGAAATTGATCCTATTATTAAGGTGGAAACTGTATTTATGCAAGAGTGTTATCCAGAAGAAGTTAA
>CAKPAV010000200.1 GCA_934133115.1 uncultured Bacilli bacterium | reverse complement strand
ACCATATTGGGCTTGTGGAATTTAATAAATTTGCAACAGAGACATTGAAAACAAATAGACCAAGTTGGAATGTTTTATTTGAAGATATTAAAAATGTTGCTAATAGAAATTTAGAAAATGAATTTCATATAAAAAGGTATGATTTAGATTTGTTGTCAGGTGGTGCTCCGTGTCAATCTTTTAGTTATGCAGGAAAAAGATTGGGCTTAGAAGATGTAAGAGGTACAATGTTTTATCACTATGCTACTTTTTTGCATAAGTTACAACCAAAAATGTTTTTGTTTGAAAATGTAAGAGGGTTACTAACACATGATAAAGGAAAAACTTATAAAACAATATTAAATATTTTTGAAGATGAAGGTTATACAACTTATCATAAAGTTTTGAATGCTTGGAATTATGGTGTTCCTCAAAAAAGAGAACGCCTAATTACAATTGGAATTAGAAATGATTTAGTAGAAGAAAGTAATTTTGAGTTTCCAAAAGAATATTTTTACAAACCAACAATTAAAGATATAAAATTAGATGAAAAACCAAATAAAGAGGAATGTGCTCAATATAGTCAGTATAAAAAGGAAATATTTTCTTTAGTTCCTGCAGGTGGATACTGGAAAGATATAGATCCTAATATTGCTAAAGAATATATGAAATCTTGTTGGTATATGGGTGGTGGACGAACAGGCATCTTAAGAAGGATTAGTTTAAATGAACCAAGTCTTACTGTCTTAACAAGTCCTGGTATGAAACAAACTGATCGTTGTCATCCGTTGGAAGTTAGACCATTTAGTTATAGAGAAAATGCTAGAATACAAACTTTTCCAGAAAATTGGAAATTTTGTGGAAGTCTAAACGAAAAATATAAACAAATTGGTAATGCTGTTCCTGTAAATTTGGCTAAAGAAATAGGATGCAGTATAAGAAATACTTTAGAAAAATTGGAGAAAAATAATGAAATATCAAATACAGTTTATATCGCAAGTTGATTTAGAAAAACATGTAAAAAATACTATTGATACATATGGTCAAATTTTAAAATCTATTGATTTGAAAAGGTTTAACTCAAATGTTATTGATCCAATAAAACTTTTATTTGATAAAAATATTTATAATAAAACTTATGAAGAAATTATTAATAATGAAATTTTTAGACAACGTGATAAAAGTAATACAAATGCTATTGGATATTTTCATCAAAATATCTTTGAATATCTAAAAAATTGTGTTGTACCCAAGACGGGCTGGGATGTTATTTATACAAATCATATAACAAATCAAAAAATATATGTAGAAATGAAAAATAAACATAATACAATGAATTCGTCTTCTGCTCAAAAGACTTATATAAAAATGCAAAATCAAATATTACAAACTCCAAATGATTTATGTTTTTTAGTAGAAGTAATTGCTCCAAATTCAAGAAATGTTAAATGGGAATGTTGTATAGACAGTACTCATGTATCAAATGAAAAAATTCGAAGGTTATCAATTGATAAATTTTATGAAATTGTAACAGGTGAAAAAGATGCATTTTATCAATTATGTTCATATTTACCTTATTTAATTGAAAAAATTGTATCTCAAAATAAAAATTTAATAGTTGAAAAAGATACCGTATTAACAGAATTAAGAAATATTGATAATAATTTACAAACTGCATTATTTAAATTAGCATTTAAAACTTATGAAGGGTTTGTTTTTAAATAATAAATGTATTTAACTTTAAGAGTTTTCTTCTAAATTTTCAAAGGAATTTTCTAATTCTAAAATTTCTTCATCAGAAAGGTTTTGCAGAATTTCTGCACCTTTGTTAATATCTTTTATAATACTTTTTCCTGTTAATAATCCTAAAATTTCTAAAAACATAAAGTTATTTTTTTAAACTATAAATACATTTTTATATATTGTATCATAAAGTTTTATAAAAAATTTTACTAATAAATTATTATTGCATTTTTAATTGTTATTAGATTGTTAAAAAATATATTTTAAAAAAGAAAAAGAGGATAAAATCCTCTTTTAAAATTTGGGTGTGGTGGGGGTCGAACCCACGACCAATTGATTAAGAGTCAACTGCGCTACCACTGCGCCACACACCCATTTTGATATTCAATTTTAACTTTTCGTGGTAGCTCTGCGCTACCTTCCTCTCAAAAACGATAATCAATCGTTTTCTCGGCAGGGTGCCACACACCCATTTTGATATTCAATTTTAAACTTTCGTGGTAGCTCTGCGCTACCTTCCTCTCAAAAACGATAATCAATCGTTTTTTCGGCAGAGTACAAAATCCGCTCGGTAGAGTTTTATCCACTCTTTTGTCATACCGCACTCGTTGCGGTATCTTTTGCAAAAACTTGTTTTGCTCCTTAATTTTATCAAAAAAAGCTACATTTAGCAAGTTTAATTTTCTTCCAACATTTTTGCGTAGATAAAATCAATGTTTTTGCTTATATATTTTACTAAAACGCTCATTTGTGAAATTTCTGCAATCTCTTCATGATTCTTACAAAACTCTTTTAAAATTACACTCAAATGATATATTTCTTCAATGTTATTATAAAAATTAATCATTTTTTCTCCAACAATCTATGGAAAAATTATAATATAAAAACAATAAAATGAGTATATATAAAATAATTCATCATTAAAAAGTTTTACAAGATATAAAACAGTAAGAAAAATAAGTGTTTATGCTAAATAATTTTTCATAATAAATATTTTACAACATTAGAGTTGATATAAGTTAAGTATATAAAAATTTGAAAATATTATAAATTTAGAGCTTCTTCAACTATTTTTTGATATTGTTTGCCAAAATTTTCAATTCTATCAAAAAGGTTATTTTGAGCATCTTGCTCTAATTTGTAGTCAATTTCAGTATTTTCATTTAACCATTTTTCTTTTAATATATTTGCCAATTCTTTATAATCAAGAGGATTAAAATACTTTGCGCAAGGTGGATTTTGTTCAATATGAACATTCAAATTTGATAAAATTATATTTTTTCCAATACTTTTTGCCTCTTCAACTGTTGATGACCAACCTTCAAACAAAGATGGATTGATTATTGAAATGCAATTTCTCATTAAATAATAAACTTCGTCAAGTTCAACTATTCCTAAAATTTTAATATTTTCCTCAAGTTTTTCTTCTTTTATGAATGATAAAATTTCTTTATTAAAAAAGTCAGGATTTCGATAATCTTTTGTATTACCTGTAAATACAACGTTTATATTTAGGTTTTGTTTTTTTAACATAGAAACAGCTTTTAAAACAGTAATATGATTCTTGTGTTTCCAGAATTGATTAGGAACATAAAAATATTTTTCTGGTAAATTAAATTTACTCTTAATCTGTTCTTCAAGGTTGCCTATATTCTTGTAAGCATCAGCATCAGGAATAGCAACAAAATGTAAAACCCTTCCTTTATCTGCATATTCAGGTGCGAAGTTTTTAAAATCATTTAGAGCATCATTGCTACTTAAAATGACTAATTTACTATTTTGAGCAATTTCTAAATATTCGTTGTCTCTTTCTTTTGTTTCATTTTCAGTAAACATTTCTGGCAAATGTAAATGTTGAAAATCAGGTATCCATGAAATAGTAGGAACATTACAATCTTTACTATAAACATGTGATATAATATCTATCTGATTAGCAATAATTAATGGATTGAATTTATTTTTAAATATTTTACTAAAAATTTTTAAAAAACGATATTTTAAGTTCTTTTTAAGTATCTTCACATTATCAATATCTAACAAAATTTTTGCATTATCAGATTTAGGTTTTAAAA
>CAKPAV010000199.1 GCA_934133115.1 uncultured Bacilli bacterium | reverse complement strand
ATTGCTTGTTCGTTTACAAATGATAATGTTTTGCCTTCAAGATAATTTAATCCATCAAGATTTTCATCATCATGAGGGACTTTAATATCAATATTAGGAGTATTAACATGAATTGTAGTTTCAAATAATACTGGTGATCCTTGTTGAATGTATTGACCTAATGAATGTAAATCAGTAGAGAAAGTAACAGATCCAGGGAATAAGCCTTTTTTATCTTTTCCCTCAGATTCACCAAATAATTGTTTTAACCATTCACCAATTAATGATAATGAAGGTTCATAAGTAACAAATAATTCCACAGGTTTATTGTGACGATAGAAGTAATCGCGTAATACAGCATATTTATAACAATCATTTTCTAATAAATTGTCATTATCATATTTTACCATCGCATCAAATGCACCTTGAAGCATTTTTTTAATATCGATACCAGCACAAGCAATTGGGAATAAACCAACTGCGGTTAATACACTATAACGGCCGCCAATACTATCAGGTAATACAAATGTTTCATATCCTTCAGCATTACAAAGTTTCTTTAATGCGCCTTTTTCTTTGTCAGTTGTGGCAAATATAGCTTTTCTACTAGCTTCAATACCGACTTTTTCAATTAATAACTCACGTAATAATCTAAAAGCAATAGATGTTTCAGTAGTGGTACCTGATTTAGAAATTACATTAATAGCGAATTTCTTATTTTTAAGATATTCCATTACTTGAGCAATGTAAGTAGGTGAGAAAGTTTGGCCTAAATAAATAATCTCTAATTTATCATTACTAAATAATCCACGTAATGCTTCAATTGCTGCTCTTGCACCTAAATAAGATCCGCCAATACCACAAACAACTAATGTTTCAAAATGTTCACGAACATATGCAGCATCTTTAACCATACGTTCAACTTCTTCTTTATCATAATCATTTGGCCAAGTAGTCCAACCTAAGAAATCACTACCTTCGCCAGTTTTGTTATTAATCATGTTATTGATTTCTTTAATTTTATCTTTATAAGAATCAAAATCAACATGTTCAATAATGTGTGAAAAATCTAAACTTATCATATTTTGTTCCTCCATAGACTCGTCAATCCAACTATTTAATTTTTCTTTTAAAGGATAAAAATCCTTATCAGTAAATATCATTTTTATGCGTTTTGGTTTATTAAATGAAAATGGCTTTTTTAAATTTTGTCTTTCTCGTTCACCTAATGCTTTTATTGAAAGTTTTAAGTAATTGTTTTTTTCTTCATATCCTAATACTTTGACTTTAACTTTGTCATCAACTTTGACATAATCTTCAATGTTTTTGACAAATTTTGAAGATATTTCTGATATATGAATTAATCCAGTTTGTCCATTTTCGAATACAACAAACGCACCATATGGCTGAATACCAGTAACACGTCCCACAATAATATCATTTGCTTTATAATAAACGCGTTCCAATATTAATCACCTCGACTTAATAAGCATTCCAATAGTTTTAAATCCATTGGCGTAGTAATTTTAAAATTCAAATCATTATTTTTAAGTAAGTAAACTTTTTTGCCACTCATAGTAATTAGTTGAGCGTCATCACTAGCATTATGAACATTATTTTTAATAGCTAACTTATGAGCTTTCAAAATTAATCCATATTTAAATGCTTGTGGCGTTTGAATAGCCACTAAAGAAGATCTATCAACTAAAGCACCATAATGATGATTGTTATTAGTGGCGATTGTATCAATAACATTTCCTACCATTGTTATTGCTGAATGTCTTTTACTAGTAACAATCATTTCTTCAATTAAAGAAGAACTAATTAATGGCCTAGCGGCATCATGAATAATGACTAAATCTTTACTAACTGCAAACCCTTTTAATGCTCCTAAGGCATTAAAAGAAGATTCTTGCCTAGTTTTACCGCCTTCTACAAGCATATGAACTTTTTCGAATTTAAATTCATCGATAATTTTATACATTTTTTTGAAAAACTTTTTTTGTGTGACAATAATTATTTCATCAATGTTTGGAGTGTTTTCAAATGCTTGAATAGAATAGTAAATCAAAGGCTTATCATGAATTTCAAGAAATTGCTTGGGAGTGTGATTGTTCATTCTTTTGCCATTACCTGATGCTAAGATAATTCCAAAATTCATAACGCTCACCTCTCAATGTATTATAGACTAATAGCAACAAGAAAAAAAGTAACTTTATGTATATTTGATACAAAAAATTACAATTTTTTTTCATAATTTTTTACTTTAAATCACTCAACTTGCTTTCGACATTCATAAGTTCAAACGATACCGCGATTGAATCGATAATTAGTTTCATTGCTTTTTCTAATGTTGAGTTTGCGGTATAATCGGCTTTGCAAGCAAAGTTAATACGATCGGCGTCATATAACTGCATTGCTTTTTCTTTATCATCATTTGCGTAAATAGCAATGGATTTTCCGCCGTTAGACTTAACTAAGGCCATACAAGGAACATCGGTCATTCCATCGCCTAAATAGACAATATTTTGATGTGGAATACGACGATTAATAGTTTTAGAATTTAAAGTATTATCATCAGTAACATCAAGAACACCTTTTGATATTCGATAAATAAATTGTGTTTTACCTGTGTAGTTGATTGCTAGTTTTGGCCAAACAGGTTCATTGTTTTCATCAAATAAGAATTCACATCCATATATAGCGGTAAACTCATTAGCTATTGAACATCCATCAATGATTTCTTTTGTTCCAGATGATACTAAATAATGTTCGACTTTTACACCTTTTGATTCTCCATAAGCATTGATTCTTTTGAACCAAGTAGAAACACCAGGGTAGAAACGAATATCTTTACCTAAACTTTTTAAATAATCTTTAGTTAATTTAACACCTTTTTCTTTAGAAAGCTTAACCATCATATACATGTAAGATAATATTCTTTCCACATTTGTTTTTTCGGAAAAAACTGATGTTTCATGCCAAAATTCTTCAGGAGTCATTCCTAAAGCCGGAATAAAAGAGTAGTTTTGCATATCTTCGCTAGATAATGTTTTATCAAAATCATAGACGATAGCAATAATAGGCTGCTTTTTCATTAAAATATAATCCTCCTAATTCTCATATAAATTATATATTTATATGAAAAAATAGTCAAATTATATGAATGAATAAAGAGTATTTGCTTGAAAATACACGATTTTATTTATAAAATATTTATTTGAAAAGGAGCTTAACTTTTATGATATTAAATGAAGCAAATTTATTACCTTTATATATCGTTATATCTATTATTTCTGTTTTATTATTTTCGTTTTTATTGATAGAAATAATTGGTTATTTTTCCTTAAAAAAATTAAATGATAGAATTGAAAAAAGAAACTACAATGTCAATATTTTATTAGCGCAAAAATACGATATATTAGTTTTACTTGCTAAAGTATTTAAAAAATACAACATGGCTATACCAAGCGAATTTCAAGAAGAATTATCACCAAAAATGGATGAATCATTAAAGCGTTTAACACTTACGGAAAGACTTACAGTTAAAGCATATTTAATGAAGGCTAGTCAAACGCTACTATATTTTGCAGAAAGTAATGAAAAAGTTAAAAATGATAACGAGTACCAAATATTAAAAAAATCTCTATTAGAGATTGATCAAAACCATCGCAAAGCATTAGCGCTTTATAACGCTGACGCATTGGGCTTTAATTATTGGATTAAAGTATGGGCATTTCGTCCAATTGCGCGTTTGGCGAATTTCAGTGAAAAAGAAATCGTTTCCTAGTTATCGTTTTTCTTTAATTATTCACACAAATGTGTATAATTATTAGTGGTAAAGAG
>CAKPAV010000198.1 GCA_934133115.1 uncultured Bacilli bacterium | reverse complement strand
ATTCTTCGCTTAATCTAAATAATTTATCAGGTCTAAATGTAGGTAGGATTTTTACTCCATCATAAGTACCATGATACTTTAAATCACTAGTAGGATCATCAGTAGTACAAACATACTTAACATTAAATCTCTTAAATAAATCACGAATGTGCATATCTTTTGCTATTTTATTAGCGTTTTCATATATGCTTAAAGCACTTGATTCATTTAATGGTTCATTGATGCCAAATATTTCTTTTAATTCTAAGTGTGACCAATAATATAATGGATTACCAATTAAATTAGGCATAATGCCTGCATATTTGATGAATTTTTCTTTATAACTAGCATCGCCAGTAATATATTTTTCTTCAACACCATTTAAGCGCATTGCACGCCATTTATAATGATCTCCACCCATCCATAATTTTCCGATATCTTCCACTAATGGATTAGTGGCAATAGCTTTTGGATCTAAGTGGCAATGATAATCTACAATTGGTAAATTTTTAATTACTTCATAGATATGTTTTGATGTTTCATTTGTTAATAAAACATTATCATCATAAAACTTTTTCATTGCTTATTTATCCTCCAAATCGTCTTGGTAAGCTTCAAATAAGCCATTAATATAAGCACATCCTAAAGCACGATCAAACAAGCCATATCCTGGTTTTTTATTCTCACCAAAGATATTTCTACCATGATCAGGTCTTACATATCCATCAAAATGATTCTTAACTAAAACATGAACTATTTCATTAATTGGTAAACTACCAGTTTTTGAATAATGTCCTGATTCATAAAAAGAATTATTGTTATCGGTATAGCAAATATTTCTTAAATGGACAAAATGAATACGATTAGCACGTGAATATTTATCCGCCATCTTAACCAAATCGTTATCTTTTCTTGCTCCTAAGCTACCAGTACAAAACGTTAATCCGTTATTAGTGGATTTAACAGCTTCAAATAATCTATCTAAATCTGCTTCGGTTGAAATAATTCGAGGAAGTGAGAATATATCCATTGGTGGATCATCTGGGTGAATAGCCATTTTTACATCTAATTCATCACAAACTGGAATAATTTTATTTAAAAAATAAACTAAATTATTAAATAATTGTTCATGTGAAATGTTTTTGTATTCATCAAGAAGACTACTTAATTCTTCTGAAGTATAACTTTCATCCCATCCTGGTAAATGAAGATTTTTAGGATCTAATTTCTTAAAATCATCAAATGAGAAGCTAAGTGATTCACTACCATCAGCGTGTTGATAATGTAAATTTGTTCTTGTCCAATCAAATACAGGCATAAAGTTATAGCAAATAACTTTAACACCAATTGAAGCAACACGACGAATATTTTCGATGTAATTAGCGATATATTTGTCACGTGTCGGTTTTCCTAATTTAATATCTTCATGTACAGGAATAGATTCGATAACTTCAAATTTTAATCCTTTATCTTCACATAATTGTTTTTGCTTTTTTAAAGATTCGATTGGCCAAACTTCACCAACTTTAACTTCATAACAACTGCTAACAACCCCAGACATATTAGGAATTTGTCTAATATAGTCTAAAGGTATTGAATCAGTTTCTCCATACCATCTAAATGTTAATTTCATAATTAAACTCCCGAATAAGCAGAGAATCCACCATCGATTGGGACACAGATTCCAGTAATAAATGATGCGCCTTTAGCATCAATTAAGAATAATACAGCGCCGATTAATTCTTCTACTTCACCAAATCTTCCCATTGGTGTAGATCTTAAAATTTTGCCAGTTCTTGCTGTTGGTGTGCCATCAGGATTCCACAATAAACTTGCATTTTGTTTAGTTGAGAAAAATCCAGGTGCAATAGCATTAACTCTAATGCCAACATGTGAGAAGTGTACTGCTAACCAACTTGTGAAGTTGGAAACAGCAGCTTTAGCTCCAGAATATGCAGGAATCTTTGTTAAAGGTGTATATGCATTCATTGAAGAAATATTTAAGATTGAGCAATCTTTTCTTCCCATCATATCACTAGCAAATACTTGAGTTGGAAGTAATGTACCAATTAAATTTAAATTGAATACATATTCAAATCCACTAACATCAAGGTTGAAGAATGTTTTCATACTCTTCATATCATCATCAAGTTCAGCAAATTCGTTATCGGTTGTAGCTAATGGATTGTTACCACCAGCACCATTAATTAAGATGTCAACAGGTCCTAATTGTTTTAAGATTTCTTGATGACATTCTTCTAGCATGTCTTTTTTTAAAACATTTGCTTGTAACGCAATAGCTTTTCCCCCATCAGCGTTAATTTCATCGGCAAACTTTTGTGCGTTTTCTAATTTATAATCAAGTAACGCCACTTTCGCGCCACAAAGAGCAATTGCTTTAGCTAAGCAAGAACATATAACTCCTCCTGCTCCAGTAATAACAACTACTTTATCTTTTAGATCGATAGTAAATGGTAAATCTTTCTTTTCCATAAAATTATCCTCTCTTTCTTTACAATTACATTGTACACTTAAGCATAGTCAATATTAATTGCATTTATTTTAAAGAAATATTGCAATATATAAACACAAAACAACGTTTTTAATATCAATTATTTCGTTATATAAAAGCGAAAAGGAACTGTCAAAAAGTTTATTTGCTTTAAGTAGTCCCTTAACAAATTACTTTTTAAGCAATGTAAGTAATATTCATTCCTACAAAGTTCCAACCACCAGTAACTGAACCTAAATAATATGTTCCAGCTTCATCAATAGTGATAGTTTTCATTTGAGCATTCTTGCTAGATGTAAATGTAACAAACTTTGTTGTATCACTAGAATTGGCTTCATTAATGTCTTCAATAGTGGTTGCTGCTCCAACAGTTACCGCTTTATTAGTCATATTACCAAATAGTGTAATTGTACATTTTCCAGTGACATTTAATTTAATATAACGGCCAGATGCCGCTCCACCCATATTTAGATATCCGTCGTAAGCAAATTGATTTTCTTCTGCTATTGATCCCCAACTTAATTGACCACTCTTATATACAATAGTTTTAGCATTATTACAACCAACTAAGCATCCTTCTGCTAATTTCTCTTGCCAAGAAATAGTACCAATATTTCTAGCAGTAATTAAACCTGCACTTGCACTGCCTAATTCAATTTTTGGTAATGTTTCTGTTTTTTCTTTTCCACAAGTTGGACATACGTAATAAGCTACACCATCTGCTTCTTCTGTTGGGTGAGTATTAGTTTTAGTAGAATCTAATTCCCATGTATGCGCAGCATAATCTTTTTTAATTTCGCAGCCTTCATCACTACAATCAATCCAGTGATAGTTATCATCGGATGAATAAGAAGTATTCCATGTATGAGAATCGCGTTTTTCATATCCACAAACTGTACATGTGTATTTTGTGTATTCACCATCTGCTACTCCAGCATCAAATTCATGGTTAGCTTCATCATAATGTCTTGCACAACCTTCTACACCATGATAATGAGATTTTTCATCTTTCATCCAATTAACATAATCAATTGTATGAATTTCTATAGACATTGCTTTTACTCTAATTGCGCCACCCAAAGATCCTAAATAATAAGTACCGGCACTTGGAATTTCAAATGTTGTATAAACAGAACTTGTTGATGTGGCAGTTCCTGTTTGACCACTAACATAATTATCCAATGCTTCATTTGGAATTTCATTAAACAATGCTAATGTTGTTTCAGCTTTTTTGTTAGAAGCATGTTGTACTTTAATTTTCATTGCTTTATCTGTAACAATTTTAATAAATCTTGAGTCTGGATTAGCTTTTCCGCCAAGATCAATATAACCATTTTTATTT
>CAKPAV010000197.1 GCA_934133115.1 uncultured Bacilli bacterium | reverse complement strand
AACCTATACCATTAACAAAGAAATGTGGCATACCTTGTTCGGATTCTAAAGACATAAGTGCTACATCTGTAACATCAATAGAAACTTCAAAAATATTTGTTTCACTATCTTTTGTTACTTTGTATGTGCCTTTTTTAGCATAATCGCTTCCTGAAACAATGATATCTAAGCGAAGTTGATCATAACTATATCCAGTTGCGTATCCAGAAACATAATATAAAACTCGTTCATCAACTATTTTTAGTCCTATTTTTTGTAATTCGAATGATTTTGTCGCATTAGTAACACTTAATACTGGCATATTCCATGTAGAATTCTCTCCAGTTGTACAAACAATAGCGTAATTCTTATCTCCTAGTGAGACAGATTTTCCATTACTAGATTGATCACTATCTTTAATATCAGACTTTTTACCTTTTATAGAAATATGCGGAAATAAGAATGCTTCATCTGCTGGTATCTCAGTTACATCTGTTAAAATTTTGAAGGTATTATTAGCATAATCAATTGTCACTGTTTGATTGCCTAATGCATAATCCTTACCATTTCCATATAAATCATGCGAAATATCACTTTCTTCATAACCGAAGCAACTTCCTGTTACTACATAATAAACTCTGCTATCGATAACTTCGACATTAAATAATTCACATTTTAAATAACGATCTTCATTTAAAAGAGCATCTAAAGAAGTTGTACGTGTAATAGTTGTGTCACCATTAACATTTAACTCAACAGTAATATCTTTTTCTTTATATATACTGCTTTTTGCAAATTTAATAGTATAACAACTCCAATAATAATTACCCGCAAATTGAGTGTCGGTTGATAACTTTTGTCCATCGTAATAATTAACTTCCCCATTTGCAGAAATTCCCTTATAAAGAGTATAAGAAGATATTATATTATCATCAATCCCCGCTACTACTCTTTTATAGCTAAGTGAAGTAACATCGCCTTTAATTGCGGTGGCAAATCTTAAATAATAAGATTCATCATTTTTATCAAAAGCATATTGAGTATACATAGTAGAGCAATCCAATGCTGAATTTGAATTAAGAGCTTTTACATTCACTTGTTCAATACCATTTTGCTCATTTAAATAATCTTTTGTTGATTCAACAAAGTTATTTGTTGAATCATTAGGAGTATTAGTTTTATTAACTAAGCCACTTATAAAAGCAAGAGATAATATACTTACAATTGGAAGAATGATTTTCTTTTTCATATTATAATTCCTCATCGTAATTTCCGGTAATTTCATTATTACCATCAATTCTTTCCATATTTGAAGTTAAAACTATATCTTCTAAAACAACATCTTCTAATCTAACATTTGGCTTTTTATATTCTTTCTTTTCCATAGTTAATTAGTCCTTTCTTAAATTGTTTTGTTTAATCTGTTTAGATTGCATTAAATCATTAATTAACATTAAGGCACGCTTTAACGCTAAAGGAGATTTAACTTTTATCATGGTCGGTATTTTTTCATATATCTTTTTGTTTTTTTCATCTTTAACCGGAATTGTTGCTCCTTGATAATCATTTGGTTCAAGAGCAAGATGTAATTTTAATGTTTTACCCACAAGTGTTATCTTCGCTAATTCTTCTTTTTCATATTTGAATACTTCACCAGCAACAGATATACGGCTAGTTAATCCATAACTTAATAAATGATTTTTTATTTCGTTATAATAACCTTTTATTTCTTCGCTTGCCGCATCTATTTTTTCGCTAAATGGTTTACGAATAAACACTGTTTCAGTTTCATCATCATTTTCTAAAATCTCTTCATCGCTAATTTCTTTATTAGATAAAACATTGTTTATAATAGTAATTTTATTTTCTAGATTATCAAAATCTTCTTTAAAATCTCTATTTTCTTTTAAACTACGTTTTTTTAGAGTTTTTAATTCGTCTTTGTAATCATTTAATGCTTTTTGTAAAACATCAATTTTATTATTTATTGAAGATATTTCTGTTGAATAATCCATCAATACTACATTTTCATTTGTTAAATATTTTTTCTTTTTAATAAGAGCAAATATGAAATATATTTCTAGACCAACAACAATCACGTTTATACCAACAAGTGCTGGAATCCACCATCTAAACACACCTTTAGATTCTTTTATACCAATATCTTTTCCTTGATTCCAAGTAGTGTAATAAGTATTGCAAATTGTGTATAAAAGATTATGAGCAGATCTTCTAGCACAAACCCAAGATGAATCTAATTTAGTATTAATACCATTATTACAACGATTAGCAGGATTTAGCCAAATATCATTGCCAGCATGAAGTCCTTGATTTACTGGCATATCCCAGTCACCTTGACACCAGTCAGTAATAACCACACCTTTAAATTTCCATTCTTTTCTTAAAATTCCTTGAATTAGTTGATAGTTTCCACCTGTCCATGTCGCCCCCAAACGATTAAACGCTGTCATCATTGCTGTTGCGCCATTTTTAACTGCTATTTCGAATGGTCGTAGATAATTTTCACGTAAATTTTGTTCAGTTAACCAAACATTAAGTTTTCGTGGGTTAGGTCCCATTTCACTAACAACAAAGTGCTTTAAGAAACAATAAACGCCATTTTCTTTGGCTCCCTTAATAACCCTAGCAGCTAAATAGCCAGACAATACACCATCTTCACTATAATATTCAAAGTTTCTTCCATTAAATGCAGAACGATGTAAGTTAACACCTGGAGCGTAAATACCATTTATACCTGTTTCGTAACCTTCTTTTCCAAAACATTCGCCCATTGCTTCTGCCATTTGTGTTGACCAAGTTTGTCCGAGCAATATTTCATTCCCGAATCCAGTCCATTTTGACTTTTTATCGCCTAATGGGCTATTAACAGAAATATTAAATCCAGCTGGCCCATCATAATCAAACATCGAAATCTTACCAATACTTGCCGCAGCATCATTTCCATAGCCGCTGGACTCAACAAAGTTTTGTAATTCTTCGGTTGTTAATTGATCTAATAATGTTTCCCATTCTGGGGCATTATAATCCGCGCCAAGTTTAGAAACTAAGTCTTTATTCCAAACAAGGTTCTTTTTACTTTCTAAATCACTAAGTGAAGCTTTTGAACCATCTTCTTTAGTAACTAATAATAATGGACTATCACTACTCTTACCTTGAACTGGTTTTTCTTGTCCTTCATAAGCCAAATACTCTACATAATTATTGGCATAATCTAAAACTGATTTAATATCACGGTTTTTTTCTTGAGTAAGAGGGAAAGTGCTAGCAAAATCATTACGCGATAAATAAGTGATTTTTTCGCCAGCATTACTTCCATCGATTGGACAATTAGCGTAGGCGGAATCGTTAATGTATTTTCCAGATTCATCAAATTCACCATATCTATTACTTACAATCGCCCCAGTTTGAGGATCGCGGTTATAAATAATAGTCTTATCACATTGTAATTTGATAGTATTTTTACTACCATCAACAAGACTATGTGAATTTTTCATTAGTTGAATTTGATATTCACCATTTTCAAGTTCATAACCTGCAAACCCATTCTTATTTTTATCGTAGGCATCATAACTTGCCATATCATAAGCAGAGAATGTCAGTTTATATGTTTTCGATTCATTTTCTTTTAATGCGTCAGTTTTACGGAATGCCACTAAATTCACTGCAGCTTTTTCAATTCCACCTTTAGTATAAGGAGAAGTATAGTATAATTGAATAACGTCTTTTCCTTCTACTTTAGATGTATTAGTAACTTTAACATCAACTTCAATTTGTGTTGCTCTTTGTATGTCATTACTTGCTCCTGTAGAAATATCATTTAAAATTATTTGTTCTGCTACACG
>CAKPAV010000196.1 GCA_934133115.1 uncultured Bacilli bacterium | reverse complement strand
GGGTAGTGTTTTTTAACTTACTAGTAGATATCCAATTTATAAACGCTTGTTTACAATCCATAATAATTCATCTTCCGACCTTATTTTACTTCTGCATTTCAACTTTTATATTGTGTTTTTCACAAAAGACTTCAATCATTTTCTTTGCTGCTTTAGTTGGTTGATATATTCCATTTTCCCATCTATTTACCGATGTAAAAGAAACACCTAGTATTTCTGCTAGCTCTGTTTGCGATAAATCTAGCTCGGCACGAATTCTAATGATAGTAGCTGGATAATCAATGTTCATGTTACACCTCTGTGAAAATATTAAAATCTATTTAGAATTATATCACTTTTCTTATTTATAGTCTATCAAATGAGTCTATATTTTCTAACATTGTTAATTAAAGAACTAAATTCGGGACTTTCGCAGTTTTAAATATTAAAATCATAAATAACTTGAATTTTATATCATAGATATAAGATTTTTTTATAAATGTCAAATTTTTATTAATTTTATGTTGCCAATGTTATACAATTGTGTTATAATAATAGTATGAAATACCACATTAACAAAGTCACCTCTAAGAGAGGCGCAATCACATATTATTTAGCCACTGCTGTTAGAAATGGTTCAAGAGTTTCTAAAAAGAATATTCTCTCTTTAGGCACTCATGATTCTTTAATTGCTCAAGGTCATTCTGATGTCAAAGCTTATCTTCAATCTATTTTGAATGAATATAACAAAGACATTAATGATACTATTACTTTAAAGTTAAATCCTAATAAGCAAGTTTTGAAAAACACTACTGGTTCAGTTGAAGCTGGCTCGCTGTTTATTAAAAGAATTTTTGATGATATCAAACTTAATGATACATTTGATGAAATCGCTCAAAACTACCAATTTAAATATCCTTTAAGTGACATCATTCTTTTTCATATTGCCAATCGCATTATTCACCCAGATTCTAAATTTGGAATGTATAATCATGCTAAAGAACATTCTTTACTAAATGTTGATTTTAGTAAAGATAGTATATATAGAGCTATGGATATTATTTATGAAAATAAAAACAAAATTCTAAAAGCTTGTTATGATAATATGCCTTATAAAGTTAATAGAAATCGTAATATTCTTTATTATGATTGTACTAATACTTATTTTGAATCTGAAGTTGAAGATGGGTTACGTGCTAGGGGAAAAGAAAAAAGAAATGAAAAAGAACCTTTAGTATCTGTTGGTTTAGTTATGGATGGTTCTGGTATTCCTCTATCTTATACTGTTTTCGAAGGCAATAAAAACGAGCAAAAAACTTTAATCCCTCTTGAAAATGAAATAATTAACGAATTTAGATCATCAAAGTTCGTTATGATTACTGATGCCGGTCTTTCTTCTAAGGAAAATCGTTGTTTTAATGGTATTGCTAATAGGAAATACATTACTACTTTACCAGTTAGGAAAATGTCTGATGAGAAATTAAAATTATATATTTTCAATAGTGAAAAAGAATGGATATCAACAAATAAAGAATTAAAATCTCCGAAAGCAATTAACGATGAATATAATTCTTTAACCAATAAACTTGCTGAAGCTGTTAATAACAATGATGCAGATTTAATTAAAAAATTAAATTCACAAATTCAAAATATTCTTAATCTTATTATCTATCGTAGATTCCCTGTTAAAATTGATAAAAAGCCAGTTAAGTATCTAGAACATAGAAAAGACAAAGATAATCCTGATAAATGTTTTATTGAAGAAGATTATTTAATTTCTTATTCTTTAAAATATGCCTTGAGACAAAAAAAGCAAAGAAACAAATTGATTGAAAAAGCTAAAGAAATATTAAAGAAACCTTCTAAACTAAAAGCTCATGGTGTCAATGATCCTAAACAATATATTATTAAGACAGAATTTAAAAAAGATGATGGAGAAATTATTACTGATTCCGTTTATGAGCTTAGCAACGAATTAATCGCTTCCCAAGAAGCTCTTGATGGATATTATTGTGTTTCTACTAATCTTACTGAAGATGACAATCAAACTATTATTGATGCAATGAAATATCGTTGGTTTATTGAAGACTCTTTTAGATTAATGAAACAAGAATTTGATTTTCACCCAGTAAATCATTCTAAATACGATAGGATTACCACTCATTTTACATTATGTTTTCTTTCTTTATTAATCTATAGATATATTCAAAAAATGTGTCATGAATCAAATTTAGATTCACTAAAAAATATCACTGATGAAAAATTGATTAGTTCACTTAGAGAATACAATCTAACAATCGTTAAAAAAGATTATTACATTCCTTCTTTTAATTTATCGCCAGAAATATTAGATTTAGAAAATCTATTTAACATTTTTCTTTCTAGAGAAATTATGACTCCAGCGATAATTAATAAAGAGATAAAAAAATCATTAAGAAATACTAAATAAGCAATAAAAATTGGCTACATTTTTTTACTTGTTTCTATCATAAAAAAAGCTGCAACCTATAGACAAAAAAGTCCCATAGAAAGCAGTTTTTTTTGTTGCTTTTGTATATTATTGGAAACATTACTTACTGTTTTATTCATTAAAACTGCGAAAGTTGAGGATAAGTCAAATGCCAAATTATTTTATCAAAGAGGTTTGATGTCTTACACAACTAAAAAGCCCTGTAACCATATTTAATTAATAAATCAGTTACTTTTCTTTTGAATTCTCTTTCGTCAGTTTTATCATCTAATTTATAATCAAAGCTTGCTCCATTATAATTGGCGTAACTATGTATGTCTTTAGCGCCAGAACTAGATAAAATGCCTTTAATTTCTTCTTCTGGTTTTGGACAAGCAAAAATACATTTTATTTCTAATTGTCCTAAGCAATTTGTTGTTATGTCGATATTAGTGGCTCCTAGTTTTTCTAAACTTGTTTTAATGCTTTCTTCACCTTTTTTAAATTCAACATGAATATTTGAGTATTTCATAAATTTGCTCTCCTTTATTTCACACTCAAATAATAACAATATTCATGTACTAAAAATGGTACATATAAAAACACTAGATTTAATACTAGTGTCAAGTATGATTATTGATATTTATCTAATGCTTTTTTAAGTCCTTCTTTTACTTTATTAACTAATGATTCTGGTGATATAACTTTCATTACACTAGAATATTGCATTATCCAATAATATAAAGCATTTTCATTACATTTAATTGTAGCATATAATTTGTCATTATCATTTATTATTTTAACATTTTCTCCAAACCAGTCTTTTACATATAATATTGCGGATTCATTTTCTAATTCAATTTTAGCATCAACAATATTTCCTCCAAACATATAAATGTTTTCATTCATATATTCGGTGATTGAAAAATTATTAGGAGCATCTTTTAAATCATTAATATTTTTAATATTCCAATCTTCTTTGATTTCAATATTTATCATATATTCAATTCTAAATGTTTGTAATGGACTATATTTTTCACGGTAGTTACATAATAAATAATATCTTCCATAGTTATTTATTAAATAATATGGAGACACAATAAATTGATATCCATTCATCCTAGTTGTAGGATTACCATTTTTATCATAAGCTAAATATTGAAAACCAATTCGTTTACCTTTATTAATTGCTTCATGAATTATAGAAATATTATATAAAACATCTTTACTATTTGTTCTACTTATTTTTTCAGACTTAAAGATATAAGAATAATCATTTTTTTGATATTTAGAAAAACAACTTGATATGGATTCTGCGATTTTTTTAGCTTGTTTTCCATTTATACTAGGACTAGAAAAGATTGCATCAATTAAAAATGATGCTTCAGTTGGATCAAATGTTCTAGATAATAAAGCAAAGCCGCCTTTGCTACCTT
>CAKPAV010000195.1 GCA_934133115.1 uncultured Bacilli bacterium | reverse complement strand
TAAATGTAGTTTTGCTACGACCATTACGTACTAATTGATTAATAGTTGGCATTAGTATGTTCTCCTTTCAAATATTTATTCTAGCAACACACAATTCCCGGTGTATCAATATCGTCTTTTTAAAAACGACCACTAGGTCTTATGCACATGCGTAGTAATTATACGATATATAAATATATCAAGTCAACAATTTTTTTAATTTATTGCATAGCTTGTTAAAAAAATCCACATATTATTGTGGACTTAAAAAATTATATTTATTTAATTATTTTTTAGCGAATGTTAATGTAGCTTTAGAAGAACTCAATTCATCAATTCTAATGTTATATTCTAATTTAGCGCCATTATTAAATGTGAAGTCTTTTTTAAAAATATCACCTTCGCCATAAAGACTATCATTAGTGAGTAAATTACCTTGCTTTAAATAATTATCACCATGTTTATCTACAATGTAGACCAAAGGTATATTGTCTTCTGAGTAAGATAAAGTATTAGAATGGGCTAGTTTGCGATAATGCCTTTGCCCAGAAGAATCATATTTTTTTAGCATTTCTTCTACTCCTTCATCACCATCATAACCGATAAAAGGATTTTGAGCAAATGTCATATAGTGGCCAATACGTGCATCAACATGCATTATTTTAATGCCTGGTTTTGTCATTAGAGAAAAGTTTTTATCTCCCGTGGTATACTCTATTTTACTATCATGAGCATTTAATCCTTTAGGAGAATATAATTCAATTAATAAATATTCATCCATAGCTGATTCATTCCATGATTTAGAAGGTATCAAAATACAATCACCATTTTTATAAGAAGCATTAATAGTTATTGTTGTTTCATCTTCAATAACATAAGGTCTTGTCCAATTTAATAGCATTTTAGAGAATGTATTTTCATCGCCTAAATTGTAATCCATCATATCCATGCCACCCAATGGTTTAAATATTTGCCCAACATCTTGAGAGTAATAATCACTCAACCCTAACAAATGGCCTGTTTCATGAATATATGTATGAGCATCAACTTTAGCAAAATCTTCTTCACTATTCATATAATAATAGCTTGCCCATAAATAAGTTCTAGCCAGGTTATTGTCATTCTCAAGCTCGCTTGCGGTATAAGATGGCATTGATGATTGATAAGCCCATAAAGCTGTATCTTTTTTTTGATAACGCGCCGCATAAATAAAAGCAATTCCATCAATATATTTGTCGTTATCCGTGTTAAATTTAGATAAATCAACACCTTGATTTTTATAATATTTAATTGCAGATTTAGCAATATCATTAACAAGTTTTTTATCGTTAATTAAATCGCGTGTAGAATACCCGCTATGATACCAGTCCATTACTTCTCCGCGTAAATGCAATTTGCCAAAACTAGAACTATTAAAATATGATGTAACTGATCTAAACACATTACGATTATCAACGCCAAAAAAAGCATTATGAATTTTATTTTTAGCTTTGTTGCATCCACCATTTAATGTAGAGCAACTATAATCAGTAAAATCCACAGGAATAACTAATAATTGTCTTTCACCAATGGAAGGTATTGTGATGATTTTTTCACTACTTGAATATGGAAAATCTTGAAGTATTTCTTGATAATTCAAACTATATTTAGCTGGTTTATAATAACCTTTTTCTTGAATTTCCACATATTTATCTTTATCTTTTGAGTAATTATTAAAAGTTGATAAAGAAGATGCACTACATCCTGATAAAAATAGCACTAATCCCAAAACCAAAAAACTCTTTTTTTTCATTGTCATCTTCTTACCTTTCATAGAAATAATTTTAACATAATTAGTGAATAAAAAAAACCATATCATTTTAAATGATATAGTTTTTAGTAAATTTTAAAGTATTAATTTTTAGAATTTTAATTATTACCTGTTTTTTCAAATTTAATGGTTACACCATTCTTGTCCATTTTTTCAATAACAAATCTAAAGCCTAACTCATCGCCTTCATATCCATTTTTATCAACAGTTGGAACACCGGCTTTAGTAATAATATTTTGTCCTGTATGTAATTTGTAATTAGCGTAAGCTTTACCTTCATAGCCGAAGGAATCGCCTTCATGAAATAATGATGCATCTGTAGCGTAAGGAGTAATATATTGTCCTTTATCATTCTTTTGTTTAAATGAACATTCACCAGATGGTTCTAATAATTCAATTAATTTATATTCAGGAATTGCGCTTCTTGTAACTGAATTATCATTAGCAATATCACAATATGAGAATCTATTAGAAATATCATCAATAAAATCAACGAAAATACCACTACTAGCAACTGTAACATTACCGCTTGCAAGGTCAAAACCAGCTAAGCGCGAGTCAACATGATATACTTTAACACCTGGTTTTTGGAATACTTGTGGATAAGAACCTGCAAATTGATGTTCTGAATCATATTTATTTAATCCTTCTGGTTGATAGTATTCTAATAATACATATTCATCAAACATTGATCCACCCCAGTTAGCGTTAACAAGAATGAAATCACCTGAAGAATAGAAAGGTTTAATTGTAATTGTAGTTGAATCTCCTTTTACAGTAGAATTACTTACAACATATGGTTCAGTCCAACCATAAATCATTTTAGAATAAGCGTTATGATCACCAACGTTATTATCCATCATATCAATTCCACCTAAAGCACCATAGTCATCAATATAATTTTGTGGACCATAAGTGTAGTAGTCTGGTAGTCCCATAATGTGACCAGATTCATGAATAAATGTATGAGCATCTGGCAACCAGTCACCATTTTCATCTTTGCATTCAACATATTTTCCATCTTTAAGCATTTTGTCTTCATACATGAAGTCAACGCTAGCCCAGAAGTATGTTGATGCTACTGGTAATATATCTTTATCAGTATCAAGATTAATATCGGTATGTGAATTTGACCAGAATGTGTAAGCCCAGAACAAATCAGTTGTATCAATATTTGAGTTTGCTGGTAAAATTTGTGATCTCTTTGGAACAGTATAAATTAAATAAACAGAATCGATATATCCATCACCATTTTGATCGAAATCATCAATATCATCATATTTACTCTTGTACCATTCAACCGCTTCATCTAGAATTCTATCAGAAATACCAGTATTATTGCCTTCCATTTGTAAAGCGTATTGTTGAGCTGATAATTCTGGTCTAAACCATTCTGTAACTTTACCACTAATATCTAATTTTCCATAACTTGACTTTTTATAGAATGATGATAAAGATTCCCAGTTTGTTTCTTCGGATTTACCGAACATAGTTCTTCTAATATCATCTCTTAATCCATCACAGCCACCATATTTAGCAAGTTTAGTTGAACTACAAGGATAGTCAACGAATTCAACAGGAATAACTAATACTTTTTGTTTGCCAGTTGATGGTAAATCGGCTTTATGTCCTCTACTTTTACGAACTTGAGTTAATGAAGTTTTAAAGCTTGATCTTTTTACTCTACTTGGTCCTCCACAAGCAGTTAATGAAAAAGCTGTTGTAGCCACTACTGCAAGTGCAAATAAACTTTTTAAAAGTTTTTTCATAGAAATAACCTCCTTAAAATTCTTAAAATCTATAAGTATATAGTATTATAGCAAATACACTTTATAAACACAAAGGTTTTGTAATTTTTTTCTAAATAATTAAGCTAAAAAACCACCTCATAACGAGATGGTTTAGTTTAGTGTTTAATTAATTACTATTTTTGATCGAACTTTTCAATGTATTGTTGCTTTACTAAGTCCATCTTTGATTTAACATCAAATGTTTCTAGTAATTCATCTTCTTGTTCATCGCTTAATAGTCCACGTCCTGCTGGAATTAATTTACCAGTAATGACATTTTCTTTTAAGCCATGTAAGATATCAGTCTT
>CAKPAV010000194.1 GCA_934133115.1 uncultured Bacilli bacterium | reverse complement strand
GCTTTAAACTTAATTGGTATTGAAGCAAAAGAAAAAATGTAATAAAAATTTTTATATATAATATAAAAAGAAAAAGAAAAGCGCTTACAATTTAAAATATATATTCATTTTTGTTTTAAAAAATGGCAATATATAGATGTAGACAAACTAAACATATTTATAGGAGGATATTTAATTATGTCAGTAAAAGTCGCAATTAACGGATTTGGACGTATCGGCCGTTTAGCATTCAGACAGATGTTTGGTGCAGAAGGATACGAAATTGTTGCAATCAACGATTTAACAAGCCCAAAAATGTTGGCTCATTTATTAAAGTATGATTCAGCACAAGGTAGATATGCATTAGCAGATAAAGTTACATGCTCTGCAGATGATGAAGCAGAAGGATGGATTGCTGTTGATGGTCACAAAATCAGAATCTATGCTGAAAAAGATGCAAACAACTGCCCATGGAAAGAATTAGATGTTGACGTTGTATTAGAATGTACAGGTTTCTACTGCTCAAAAGAAAAATCAATGGCTCACATCAATGCTGGTGCAAAGAAAGTTGTTATTTCTGCTCCTGCAGGAAAAGATTTAAAAACAATCGTTTACTCTGTTAACCATGAAACATTAACAAAAGAAGATCAAATTATCTCTGCTGCTTCATGTACAACAAACTGCTTAGCTCCAATGGCTAAAGCATTAAATGATTTTGCTCCAATTCAAAGTGGTATTATGTTAACAGTTCACGCTTATACTGGTGACCAAATGGTTCTTGATGGACCACACCGTAAAGGTGATTTAAGAAGAGCACGTGCTGCTGCAGTTAACATTGTTCCTAACTCAACAGGTGCTGCTAAAGCAATCGGTTTAGTTATCCCAGAATTAAATGGAAAATTAATTGGTTCTGCACAACGTGTACCAGTTCCAACAGGATCAACAACAATTTTAACAGCTGTTGTTAAAGCAGAAGATTTAACAAAAGAAGCTATCAATGCTGCTATGAAAGCTGCTAGCAATGAATCATTCGGTTATACAGAAGAATTATTAGTTTCATCTGATATTATCGGTATTACTTATGGATCATTATTTGACGCAACTCAAACAATGGTTACAAAGATTGCTGATGGTTTATATGAAGTTCAAGTTGTTTCATGGTATGATAATGAAAACAGCTATACTTCACAAATGGTTCGTACAATCAAATACTTTGCAGAACACTGCTAATTAAGACTTCAATTTAAAAACTCTTGGTAAAAAAACTGAGAGTTTTTTTTCATACTTTTGTTGTTTTAGATAAAAATATGAAAAAACTTAGTTTTGAATTATTGAAAAATTTAATATATTAATCCATAATAAATTATGGATTTTTATGGAGGATAATTTATGAAGACAATTTTAGTTACAGGTGGGGCAGGATTTATTGGAAGCCACACATTAGTTGAATTATTAAATAAGGATTACAAAGTTGTTGTTTTAGATAATTTATGTAATTCATGTAAGGAAGCTCTTAAAAGAGTAGAAAAAATAACAGGTAAACACGTTGATTTTTATCTAGGTGATATTAGAGATGCTAGTATATACGATAAAATATTTCAAGAACATAAGATTGATGCTGTTATTCATTTTGCAGGATTAAAAGCAGTTGGAGAATCTTGTAAGATTCCTTTAGCATATTATGATAATAATATTTATGGAACATTAGTTTTATTAGAAGCAATGAATAAATATAATTGTAAAACAATTATTTTCTCTTCCTCTGCAACAGTATATGGAACTCCAGAAAGATTGCCACTCGATGAAGAATGCCATTTATCAACAACTAATCCTTATGGCTCAACCAAATTAATGCTTGAAAGAATATTAACAGATTTATATAAATCTGATAATTCTTGGAATGTTATGCTTTTAAGATATTTTAATCCTGTTGGAGCACATGAATCAGGATTAATTGGCGAAGATCCTAAAGGTATACCAAATAATTTAATGCCATATGTTGCTCAAGTTGCTACAGGTAAACTTAGTAAAATTAGAGTATTTGGTAATGACTATAATACTCATGATGGTACCGGTGTAAGAGACTATATTCATGTCGTTGATTTGGCTTTAGGCCACGTTGCAGCTTTAGAACACGTTAATACACCAGGAGTTCATATTTATAATTTAGGAACGGGTATTTGATAATCAGTATTAGATATTATCCATGCTTTTGAGAAAGCATGTGGCAAAAAACTACCTTATGAAATTGTTGAACGCCGTCCAGGTGATATTGATGCTTGCTATGCAAGTGCTGAAAAAGCTAAAAAAGATTTACATTGGGTTGCCAAATATAATCTTGAAGATATGTGCAAAAGTCAATGGAATTGGCAAAGCAAAAATCCTTTTGGATATAACGTAAAATAATTTAACAGGATTTTTAAATGAAAAAAAGTGTATTTTTAAAACCAGCAGGCATTTTAGGCATTATAGGTGGAGCATTACTAACAATAATGTCTTTTGTCTCTATAATACAAATTGCTAATGCTAGAGTTTTTCAATACTATATTTGGTATTTTTTAGTTAATGTTATTTTAATGATATTAAGTATAGTTAAAATAGTTTTCTTTAGTGTATCGTTAGCTAATATAAAAAAAGCATATAGTAAAAAAGCGAAAAAACTTTACCTTGTTTCTGCATCAATTAATATTAGCGTTATGGTAATGTTAATATTTGACATAATCATGGCTATAAATATGAATAATAATTTAAGCATTGGCTTTTGTGCGTGCTTGCTATTAGAAGCATTAGTAATGTTATTTGCTATTACAGGCATAAAAGATAGTGTAGTGGATGTTACCATAGAATGCTCGAATACAAAAGAAAATACTACTCAAGTTAAAGGACCAAATTTATGTGTTAAAGATAGTGTTTATATTAATGCTAATAATGAAAATAGCACTCCAAAAATTAAAAATAATAAAACAAGTTTAGATGTTCTTGAAAAATTATATAATCTTTGGCAAAATGGTGTTATCACAAAGGAAGACTATGAGAAAAAGAAAAATAAAATCTTATCAGATTTATAACGGAGGAATTAAAAAATGAGAAAAAGTAAATTTTTAACCCCAGCGGGTGTATTAGGTATTATTGGAGGATCATTCACTATTTTAGCTGCGATAGTCATATTAGTGCAATTTACTGCACCATCGATAATTAGTTATTTTCTAGCGCTATTTATTGTGGCTATCATGATTTTCTTGATAGGTGTTTATACTATTATTAGTTGTTCATTATGTTTATATTATAATAAGAAAAAAACTTATACTCCTAAAGGAAAGAACGCTTGTTTAATTTCTTTAATTGCTAATGGTTTGATATTATTATTTAATTTTATAGAAACATCATTATATTTTTCTGCGACTAACCCTCACACAATATTACTTGATTTATTAGTTGCAATTATTCTTAATATTCTTGCTTTGATTTTCTACATTATTGGTTTTGTTCAAAGTGTACCAGGTTCACCAGAAGAAATACAAGATGTATTAACTAGACGAGTAGCGCCTATTAATTATCCAGTTGTACAACCTTTAGTTAATAACGAAAGACCAGTTGTGGATAGTCCAATAGCTCCTAAAGATGACGCTTCTAATTCGATTGAACTTCTCGAAAAACTATTTGATTTACGTCAAAAAGGTGTTATTAGCGAAGAAGAATATGAAAGCAAGAAAAAAGATTTATTAAACAAGATATAAATAACATTATTAAGCCCAGTTAATAGTATAATTGGGCTTTTTATGTGCACTTATTTGTATTTATTATTTACAAGTTGGAAACAATACTTTAATATATTTATATATTAAATAGAAACTACTTGAGGTAAAAAGATGATTATAGGTTTTATATTATTGGCATTAAGTATTATATCC
>CAKPAV010000193.1 GCA_934133115.1 uncultured Bacilli bacterium | reverse complement strand
CTCTTTAAGTAAATCATATAAAACCACCTACCAAAATTATAATATATTTTAGCTAATTTTAATAGATTCTACTTTAACCAATTTACAAAGTCAAAATTATTTTAAGTAAGATTTAAGCAAGATAAATACCAAAAGAAAAGACCATTAAATATTTAATGGTCCATTTATCTATCTTTTAATTCCTGCTTCTTTTGCTTCTTCAATCTGCTTTAAACCTAAGTTTATAAAGTAAATTATTACAATCCAAGCTAAAACAGTTAAAATAATTTGAACAATATAGTAAGGAGATGGAATAGGCATATCCCAAATTCCATGAAGCAATATTGGAATTAAACACATAAGTAAAAATCTTTTATCATTATAATGTTTTTTATTAAGCGATTCAAAACCTTTAACATACATCAGTGCAGCCCCTTCAATAGCCGCCCAAGCAACATGTCCTCCTGGTGCTAAAAAACCTCTTAATTTTATAATATTAAGCATTGCAGATGCACCATAAATATTATCAACACCATTAACTAAACCATGTCTTAAAATATAACCTGCTGTTTCAAATGCCGCAAATCCAGCACCTACTGCTGCACCAACTAACAATCCATCAAGAATATAACTACTCTTTTTTCTTTTTGCTAAGAAAAGAGCTACAACTGTTGCTTTAGGTATCTCTTCAATTAAGCCAACCATAAGCGCACCAGTATATGTTGAAATATCTGTATTAATATCTAAAGAAAAGAACAACAATGCAATTATTAAACTTAATGCTCCACCTAAAATAAAGTATTTAATAACTTTATAAAAAGGAATATTTCTAAATAAATTAATTTCAAAAAAGAAAATTAAAATTGTTACTGGAACAGCAAATGCTCCAAGTACAACCATTCCTGGTAAACAATTTAAATTACCATAAACTAAATAACCAATTCTTGTTGGTATATAAGCAAGAATAAAGAACACAAATATTTTAAAATAAACCCATGCACTCGCATTTTTTACATCAATATCTTTAATATCAGGCGTTGTTTTATCTGATCCACATGTAAATAATTCATCTAATTCCTCTTCACTATGTTTCTTAAAAGTATTTTTAAATAAATCTTTAAAAGTAACATAACTCTTAGATTTAGCACCAGTTATTTTATCTAAATTTTCAAATATAACTCCAGTTGCATTTTTCTTATTAACAGGAAAACCACATTCCGGACAAGTACTTTCATCACCATTTAATTTAGCACCACACTCTGGACATTTTACTAAATTAACATTTATTCCACAATGAGGACATTTCTTCGCATTAGATGATATTTCTTTTCCACATTCACTACATTTTATTAAAGCCATAACTACTTACCTCCCTCTGTAAATGTTGCAATAACATTTTCAACAACTTTATTTATTTCAGCCGAATTAACATTTTCTTCCTTAGATCCAATCATATAAACTTTATTATTAATAACAATTGCATATCTATTATCAATAACAATACGACCATTAACAGTATATTTATACTGAATCCCATAAGTTGTTTTACCATTAATAGTTCCACTAAGCAAATCAATTGTGATAATCATATCTGGATATTCCCTACGAATATATTCTGTAAATTCATTTAAAAATTTAGCACCATCATTATAATTATCATACCTACCAATAACAATATAAGGTATAAATGCCCCTTGATTATCAACATTAGTTCCTAAATAAACTAAATTATCATTTCCATAATAAACTTTATAACTATTAGGTAACTGATAAGAAACACCTAAATATTTATCATAATAAACACTATAACCATTTAAGTTAACCGCACTTGTAGTCATAGGACTTGTCGTACTTGGTGTATTACCTTTATTCTTATTAGTATTATCAAATAAATATATAGCACCAATTACTAATATAATAACAATAACAATCATTACATAATTAGAATTATTTTTCTTAATACCTAAATTATTATTTCTATTTTTATTAATTTCATATCCACACTTAGGACAACTCTCCGCTTTATCACTTATTTTATTTTTACACTCTGGACAATTAATTAAAGCCATTTTAACTCCACCTCTCACTAACTATAGATAAATCATATTATATAAAGTACTTAAATGAAAGCAAATTGCCAAAAAAGTCAATGACAATTTGTCAATAAATAATATATAATGAAATTGGTGAATAATTATGGAAATAAGTGACATATTAAAAAATTATATGAAAGAATTAAAATGTACATCAAAAGAATTATCAAAAGCATCAAATATATCTGAAACTATTATAAGTAGATATCGAACTGGAAATAGAATACCTAGTCAAAATAATTTAGATAAAATAATTGAAGGATTGACAAAATTGTCAAATGAAAAATACACAAAAGAAGAAATGACAAATGCATTTAAAGCAGCAGAAACACCCATAACTATCGACTTTGAAAAAGTAATTCCAAATCTAAATAAATTGATTGACTACCTAAAAATAAATGTTAACGAATTATCTAAAAACTTAAACTTTGATGCATCATATCTATCAAAAATAAGAAAAGGAAATAGAGTTCCCCATAACAAAGAAGCATTTTTAAATTCACTTTCAAATTATATTTGTAAAAAATATAACAATGAAAATTTATCTTCATTAATAAATATTGAAAATGATAAAATAAATCCAGAAAATATAAAATCATATCTAATAAATAACATTGAAAATATTAATAATGAGATTAATAACTTTCTAAAAAAAGTAGATGACTTTAATTTAAATGACTATATCAAAGCTATTAAATTTGACAAATTAAAAGTACCAGTTATTCCATTTTACCAAATAAAAAGCAAAAATTATTATGGTATTGAAGAAATGAAAAAAGGTGAATTAACGTTCTTTAAAGGAACTGTTTTTTCATCAAGTAAAGAACCAATTTTTATGTGTAGTGATATGCCCATGGAAGATATGGCTAAAGATCTTAACTTTGGCAAAAAATGGATGTTTGGAATTGCAATGTGTTTAAAAAAGAATCTTCACTTAAATATAATTCATAACATCAATAGACCATTTAATGAAATGATGTTAGGTCTTGAAAGCTGGATTCCTATTTACATGACTGGTCAAATAAGACCTTTCTATTTTAAAGATATAAAAACCAATATATATAACCATTTAAACTATGTATCTGGAAGTATTGCCTTAACTGGTGAATGTATTAATGGTTACCATAATCTAGGCAAATATTACATAACATCAAACAAGAATGAAGTAAGTTACTACAAAGAAAAAGCAAATAAACTTATTGAAAAAGCATCACCTCTAATGGAAATATACACTATGAATAATGAAAAAGATTACCAAATATTTTTAGAAAATGATAAAAAAATTAAAATAAATCGTAAAAGATATTTATCATCACTCCCTCTATTTACAATTTCAGATGAATTACTAATGTCAATACTTAAAAAGAATAATCTAACTAATAACGAAATTAATAATATTATAAATTATAAAAACACTGAATTAGATAAATACTTATCTATCATAAAAGATAATACCTTAACAGATTACATTACCACTATCAAAGAAGATAATTTTATAAATGAAAAAATATATCTAACTCTTGAAAATTTTAATATTGATAAAAAAATTAAATATGACTATCAAGATTATGAAAAACATTTATTAGAAACAAAAGAATTTGCTAAAAAACATAAAAATTATCATATTGTAAGTTTAGATGAAAAAACATTCAATAATATAACAATCACTATTTTAGAAGATAATTACGTTATTATATCCAAAAATTTCAATCCTCTAATTCACTTCGTTATTAAACATCCAAAATTAAGAAATGCAATTGAAAAGTTTACTCCCTTAGTTAAAGAATAACTTAACAAACCATCTATTTTAATGTATATTTATTATAGGTGAATAAGATATGACAA
>CAKPAV010000192.1 GCA_934133115.1 uncultured Bacilli bacterium | reverse complement strand
TTATTTCCGCATAATCGTGTGGAATATTTCGTGTCAAATTTTGATTTTTATCAACCAGAAGCTTATATTCCTAAATCGGATACTTATATTGATAAAAATGCTGTAATGAACGAAGAAATTGAAATGTTAAGAACGTCCGCAATTAACTCAGTGTTAGAAAGAAGCGATACAATAGTTGTGGCTTCGGTAGCCTCTATTTATGGATTAACTGATCCAGATGAATATCGTAATCTTTCTTTTAGTTTACGCGTTGGCGATGTGATTGATCGTAATAAATTATTTAAGTCATTAATAGAAGGACAATATAAAAGAAATAATTATGAATTAGTGCCAGGATCATTCCAAGTAAAGGGTGATATTATAAATATTGCACCAGCATCTAATGATTCATTTTATATTAAAATTGATATGTTTGATGACGAAATTGAAGCAATTTCGAAAGTAGAAACACTTACTGGAGAAGTTATGCACACTTATTCCACATATCCTATTTTCCCAGCATATGGTCATGCATCAAGTCGTAGAAGAATTAATGAAGCTCTTCCTCATATTGCCGATGAAATGATTGATCGTATTAAATATTTCCAAGATAACAACAAATTACTTGAAGCACAACGTATTGAAATGCGTACTCGTCAAGATATGGAATCATTAATGGAATTTGGTATATGCCCAGGTATTGAAAATTATTCTCGTCATATTGATGGAAGAAAACCAGGAGAAAGACCTTTTACATTATTAGATTATTTTCCCAAAGATTTCTTATTAGTAGTCGATGAATCACATGTTACACTACCACAAATTAGAGGTATGTATAATGGTGATAGATCACGTAAAGAAACACTAGTGGAATATGGTTTCCGTTTACCATCAGCATTAGATAATAGACCACTTAAATTTGAAGAATTCGAAGCATTAATGCCACAAGTAATATGTGATTCCGCTACACCAGGTGATTATGAACTTAATCGTGTAAATCATGAAGTTATTGAGCAAGTAATTCGTCCAACTGGTTTACTTGATCCACGTATTGAAGTACGTCCAACAAGAGGACAAATTGATGATTTAGTAGATGAAATTAGAAAGCGTATTGAAAATAAAGAAAAAGTAATGATTGTTACTTTAACAATCAAAATGGCGGAAGATTTAACAGCTTACTTAAAAAATTGTGATTTAAAAGTTGCTTATCTTCATAATGAAACTAAAACATTAGAAAGAACACAAATCATTTATGAACTTCGTAAAGGTAAGTATGATGTTTTAGTGGGTATTAATTTATTAAGAGAAGGATTAGATATTCCAGAAGTGTCTTTAGTCGCTATTTTAGATGCTGATAAGGAAGGATTCTTACGTTCTAATCGTTCATTAATTCAAGTTATTGGTCGAGCGGCAAGAAACGCAAATGGACTAGTTATAATGTATGCGGATAAGATTACAGATTCGATGCGTTACGCAATTGACGAAACAAATCGAAGAAGGACAATTCAAAATGCTTATAACGAAGAAAATGGTATTATTCCAACCACCATTAAAAAAGAAATTCATATGCCTATTAAAAATCAAGATGTCGAGAATATTAATGCATTGGCAAGTAAAGGCAAGAAATCTAAAAAACAACTTGAGATGGAGATTCGTGACTTAGAAAAACAAATGCGTGAAGCCGCTAAAAACCTTGATTTTGAAAAAGCAGCTGAAATTCGTGATATTGTTTTAGAGTTAAAAGCGGAATTATAAGCAGGTGAGGAACAATGATTAAACTTTTAGTGCGAAAATGTATTAAAAATTATGAAAATACTAATGATCCTAAAGTACGAGAAAAGTATGGAGTATTAGGCGGGGTATTAGGAATAATTTGTAATATTATTTTATTTGTTATAAAAATTATAATTGGAACGATAGTTATGTCTAGTTCTATTGTTTCTGATGCTTTTAATAACTTATCCGATATGGGATCTAATTTAGTAAGTACAATAAGTGCAAAATTATCAAGCAAAAAACCAGATAAAGATCATCCTTTTGGTCATGGTAGATTAGAATATATTGCCTCATTAATAGTTTCGTTTTTGATTATATTTATGGGCTTACAAATTGTTATGACTTCGACAACCACTTTAATAAAAGTCTTTAAAGGTGAAGAAACTGTTAATTATAATTTAGATTGGATTTTGATAGGTATTTTATTTGCTTCAGTTTTAATAAAAGTATGGATGTTTTCTTATAATATGTATTTAAGTAAGAAAATAAATTCACCAGTTTTAAAAGCCGCGGCGATTGATAGCATTTCCGATGTTATTACTACTTTGGTTATAATTGTTACTACAATAATTGGAGCTTTGTGGCTAAAAACATTTCCTTTAGATAGTGTATTATCTATTATTGTGGGTTTAATTATTGCTATTAACGGATTAAAAATGACTATTGAAACAATTAGTGATTTATTAGGAAAACCAGCTGATCCAGAAATTGTTGATAAATTAGATAAACTTATTTGTTCAGGAAAAGGCGTTTATGGGACACATGATTTAATAATTCATGATTATGGTCCAGGAAGAATGATGGCTTCAGCGCATGTTGAAGTATCTGATAAAGATAATATCGTAGCCGCTCACGAAATGATTGATGAATTAGAAGTAAGGGCAATGAAAGAGTTACAAATTCCACTTGTTTTACATATGGATCCAATTAGTATTGATGATCCTATAGTTAATGATTTAAGGAGTATTATTCATAAAACAATCACGGAAACGAATGATAAATTAAGCTTTCATGACTTAAGAATTACTAATGGAGAAAATCGTATTAATGTTATTTTTGATTTAGTCATTCCTTATGAATATACAAAATATGAAAAAGAATATGTTACAAAGATAAAAGAAGCAATCAAGTTAGAAGATAAACGTTTTATTGCCGTTATTAAAATAGATCATTAGGGGTACTTATGAAAAAAACATTAAGAATTGGATTAGTATTATCATATGCAATTATTTATTTAGGACTTTTTATAGTATTTGGATATTTTATTTCATTAAATGAAACTATTGCTTTAAGCATTGCAATTACCGCAATTGTGTTAATGTTTATTGGTGTTATTATAGGTGTTATTTTATCTTCAAAGATGAAACGTAAATATAAAAACAACATCAAAGATACAATGGATGAATTTTCTAAGTTGATGGATGATAAAAATATTGTTGATGTTCAAAAAAAGAAAATAAATAAAACTATTAAAATTATTTTAATTGAAGGTATTTTTCTTTTTATAGTTAGTTTATTAGGCGGACTATGTTTAACTAGAATTATGTTTTTAAATAAAGAAGCAATTAATGGCTTTTCTTTTATATGTTTAGCTATAGAATTAGTGACATTGACACATTTAACTTATGTTTTAACATATTCGACTAATTTAGATGATATATCTTTAGAACCATTAAATAAAGAAGAATACCCAGGAATTCATAAAATCGTTGATGATGTAATGAATGATTTAAATTATAAATCTAAGTATGTTATTATTATGATTGACAAATTAAATTTTGGTGTTCTTTTAAAAGGTAATACAATTGTTATTATGCTTGATCCAACATTAATGTCTTTATTATCTAAAGAAGAATTCAAAGCAACTATATATCATGAGATTGGACACTGTAAAAATAATGATATTCTTTTATCAAAGAAAATTGTAAATACTAGTAGCAAGATGGAAATTTTAATATCACAAAAATTTGTCTATTCTTTTGTAGTAGAGATGTTTTTTATGTATTTTGTTTTGCAATATAAACTCGATTTAGAAGTTTATAATCGTGCGATTCAATATAAAAAAGAAGAAGCATCGGATAACTATTTAAAAGAGTTTCATGATGAACAAAACTTTATTAATGCTAATAGCAAGATTTCCGCTATTCATTATTTTGCTGAAATACCG
>CAKPAV010000191.1 GCA_934133115.1 uncultured Bacilli bacterium | reverse complement strand
GCTTTAAGAAACGCAATGGTACCAATCTTCCCTTCAATAGTAGGTGAATTCGTTGCAGTATTAAGTGGTTCATTAGTTATTGAAAAAATATTTGCTATTCCTGGCGTTGGAGGATTGTATTTATCCGCAATTAACACTCAAGATTATGACTTTTTTATGTTACTTTCTGGTTTCTATGTTCTAGTTGGCTTATTATCCGCGATAGTAGTAGATATTTCATATGGATTTATTGATCCTAGAATAAAGATGGGAGCAAGATAATATGATAGATACAAGATTAGAAAATATACCAAAAGAAAAATTTACTTTTGTTAATGAAAATAAAAATCTAACTGATAAAGAGTTAGTTACCAAGCCAGTAGGCTATTTAAGAGATGCTTGGAATCGCTTTAAGAAGAACAAAGCATCAATTGTTGCTGCAATTATCATTGCAATTCTGGGATTATTTACATTAATTGGTCCTATTGTAAGTGAATATAAAGTTTCTTATCGTGACCAAACATTTAAAGGAACTTTACCTAGAATTCAACTATTTTATGACTTAAATATTGAATTTTGGGATGGATGTCAAGATAAACAAACCAGCTCTGAAGATTTCTTATACTATTACTCAATGGGTGTTGAGACTGGACATAGTTCAATAAGAAATCAAAAATATACGACAAAAGAAATACTAAATGCTCGTAAACAATGGGTAACGGTATATAATTTCCGTTTAGATGATTACCAAAAAAATGGTATGGAATTTAAAAATTTAACTTTAGAAGAATATCAAAATATTCAACAATATCAAGATGAATACAATGTTCAAGTAATTTATCCAATTACGGATCCAACATTAAGGCCAGGTGATTCAATTAATGCTGAACCAGCATCGAATGCTAATTACTGGTATAAAACAACCACTAATTCCGGAAAAGTTACTACAACTGGCGCTACAATAAATGATGATGGCACGGTAACTTTTGAAAATATTTATAAATCATATTCCGGAAAAGATATGTATACTAGCAAGATGAGAATCGAAAATTCTAGTGAAAATTCCACACCTTTATACGACTATGCGGAACTTACACAAAGTGGTAATATGTATAAAGTTCGTGTTAATTACTATGAATATTATATTTATAATCATGTATACGTATTAAAAGATGGAATTACTAAACCAAACTTTATATTTGGTACCACTGCTTATGGACAAGACTTATTTACTTGTTTATCTAGTGGTGCTAGATTTAGTTTTATATTTGCAATATCTGTTGCTTTAGTTAACTTAATTGTTGGCGCTATATACGGTGCAATTGAGGGATATTATGGTGGGAAAACTGACTTATTAATGGAAAGATTTGTTGATATTTTATCAGCAGTTCCAACGATGATTGTTATTACCTTACTCAAATATCATATGAAAAATAATTCAGCAATATTAATTATCTTTATTGCTTTCTTCTTAACAGGATGGATTGGTGTAGCGGGAACAACAAGAATGCAGTTCTATCGTTATAAGAATCAAGAATATGTTTTAGCAGCGCGTACTTTAGGTGCCAAAGATGCTAGAATTATGTTTAAGCATATTTTCCCTAATTCCCTTGGAACACTTATTACTAGTAGTGTTTTAATCATTCCAGGTATGATATTTTCTGAAACAAGCTTAAGTTATTTAGGAATTATCAATTTGAATTCTGGTAATTTAACAAGTGTTGGTTCATTACTTGCTGATGGACAAGCTAGTTTAATGACTTGGCCTCATATTGTTTTATTCCCAGCAATATTTATTAGTTTATTAATGTTAAGTTTCAATTTATTTGGAAATGGATTACGTGATGCTTTTAACCCATCACTTAGAGGAAGCGAGGAATAGTTATGGAAAAGAAATTAGAAGTAAAAAATTTACAAATATCATTCCGTACGCAAAGTGGTTTATTAAAAGCAGTAAGAGATATCTCTTTTGACTTATATAAAGGTGAAACATTAGCAATCGTTGGTGAATCTGGTTCAGGAAAATCAGTTACTAGCAAGGCTATCATTGGTATCCTTGCTGGTAACGCTGTTGTTGAAGGTGGAGAAATTTTATACGATGGGCAAGATTTATTAAAAATCTCGGAAGATGATTTTCATAAAATTCGTGGCGATAAAATATCAATGATTTTCCAAGATCCATTATCAAGCTTAAATCCAATTATGAAAGTTGGAAAGCAACTAACAGAAGCGATGATTTTAAATGGAAAGGCTCGTCAAAAATCATCGAGAAAAGACTTTAATAGTCGCTTAAAACTTTTAAATAAAAAAATTGATGAAGTATCATCAAAAGAAGATGTTGAAAAAAATCATTTAATGTGTAAAACATTTGATGATTTCTGTATTATGTCGACTAAGCTAGAATTAACTTATAATAATGCTCAAAATGAAGCAATATCATTAAATTCTACTTGTGAAAATTTAGAGTTTTTAATTGATAAAAATCAAAAAATCGAATATAAAAAAGAACTTATTAATATATTAAATAGTTTTAAAAAAACTTTTCATCATTATGTTGTTAATGAAAATGATAAAACTACACAAATTATTAGCAATTTAGATGAATTAATTAAAAGCAAAAGTATTCGTAACGCGGATGATGAAACTAAAAGCACCATTAAAAATGTTTTAATTGATATTCGTGAAGTTTTAGATGTAGGTATTAAAAATCTCGCTCCAAACTTTTTCCGTTTAGGATATTATGTATTAAAAAATCCCAATGCATCTATTGATGAATTAGATGTTAAAGACTTGGATGAAATGACTTTAAAATATCTTGATGAAAATTTTATGATTAGTTTTATTGATCAGGCCGCATTAGGAATCGAAAAAGCACATTTTGACGCTATTAACGCTAAGAAAGAAATTTTAAAAAGTAAAGATGAATATTTATCTTATTTTTCTAACACTAATTTAAAGAAGAGCGAAGCTTTTAAAATGGCTAACAAGCTAATACCAGAAGTGAAAAAAGCTATTAATTACTTATCAATTCATAAAAGAAATATTGAATATTCATTTGAATCAACATTAATTCATGAATTAAATGTTTATTTTAATGGATTGAAACAAAATCCTATTAATGAAAGAAAATATAGTCATCAAAAAAATAAATTTGATGCTTTAGTGGCTAAAGGCAAAAAACCAACTTGGCAAGTTACTCCGGCCGTTATTGTTGATTTGGAATTGGCGCATAACAATATTTTAAAAACTATTACTGACTTATTTAATAGTTATGAAAGACAAATTAATTCAACAAAAACAAAAGATTTTAAAAAAGACGCTATTGAATTAGTGGATTATTTTAAAGAACTTGCTAGTCGTGTTGTATATCGAGTAACTAAAAAATTAGCCAAGGCAAGAGCGTTAGAATTATTAGAAGAAGTAGGAATTCCCGAACCTGCAATTAGATATAATCAATACCCATTTGAATTTTCTGGCGGAATGAGACAACGTATTGTAATTGCTATTGCTTTATCTGCAAATCCAGATATATTGATATGTGATGAACCTACTACCGCTCTAGATGTTACTATTCAATCACAAATTCTTGAGTTGATTAATAAAATTAAAAAGGAAAGAAATTTGTCAGTAATTTTTATTACTCATGACCTTGGTGTAGTAGCTAATATGGCAGATCGTATTGCCGTAATGTATGCTGGTAAAATTGTTGAATATGGTACAGTAGATGATATTTTCTATGATCCTAAACATCCTTATACTTGGGCGTTATTAACAAGTATGCCGGATTTAGATACTAAAGAAAAGTTAGAAGCTATTCCTGGCACACCTCCAAACTTAATTTATCCGCCTGTTGGTGATGCTTTTGCTGAAAGAAATAAATATGCGATGGAGATTGATTTTGAAGAACAACCACCTCTATTCAAAGTAAGTGATACACATTATGC
>CAKPAV010000190.1 GCA_934133115.1 uncultured Bacilli bacterium | reverse complement strand
ATTTTATGGAAGAAGGCATCATTGATCTTATTGAAATTAAAAAGCATATAATAAAGGTGAAAACTAGAAACACTAAAACATATGCTTTACCAGTAAGAGAGTTATCTAAGGATGATCTTTGTTTTCTTAAGGATTTAGCGATAAAAATAAGAAATAAACGTGAAAAAGAAACTATAGAGCGTAATAAAGAAAGGAAATAAAAACAATGAAAGTATTAATGTTAAATGGATCTCCACGTATTGATGGAAATACCACCATTGCATTAAAAGAAATGGAAAAAGAGTTTTTAAAAGAAAAAATAGAAGTTGAAATTATTCAGGTTGGTAATTTAGCAATTCGTGGATGTATCGCTTGTAATTACTGTTATAAAAATGATAAATGTGGTATTAATGATATTGTAAATGGAATTAGTGAAAAATTTAAAGGTGCAGATGCGCTAGTGGTAGCAAGTCCAGTGTATTATGCTTCCGCAAATGGAACACTAATTTCTTGCTTAGACCGATTATTTTATTCGAGCCATTTTGATAAAAGAACTAAAGTTGGCGCTAGTGTTGTTGTGGCAAGACGCGGTGGTTGTTCTTCGACATTTGATGAACTTAATAAGTATTTTTCTATATCTGGTATGCCGATTGCCACTAGTCAATATTGGAATAGTGTACATGGAAGAAAAGTAGGGGAAGCTACCCAAGACTTAGAAGGGCTCCAAACAATGCGCACTTTGGCTAAAAATATGATATTTTTAATGAAGTCCATTTCACTAGGCGTTCAAGAATTTGGCCTTCCTGAAGTAGAAAAACCAGAACACACAAATTTTATAAAATAATTATATATTTAATCAATTTAAAAAAACACGATTTTAGCGTCAAAATCGTGTTTTTTGTTTATAAATCAACATATTAATTGCATTATCTTCTAAAAAGGGTTAATATATGTTTTCGGGATTGAATATAATCTTTGTTTAAGTGGATATATTATATATTAGAAAGGATGATTAAAATGAGTATAAAAATATTTACCGATGCAGCTTCAAATTTATTTAACTATATTTTAAAAGAAAAAGAATTGGATATTAATGTTTTGCCTATGACATTACAAATTGGCGAAGAAAGTCATTTGTGCTATGAAGAAAATATTGATGTTGAAAAATTCTCTAAGACACTTTATGAAAAATTATCAAAAGGAGAAAAAGCTAAAACATCTTTAACTAGTCCTGGTCAATTTGAAAAGGCATTTACTGATGAAGTAGAAAAAGGAAATCAAGTTATTTTCGTTTGCATAGCAAGTGGCATTTCTGGTAATTATCAAAGTTCTTTGTTAATTGCTAGTCAAATAAATGAAGAACATGGAAAAGAATTAGTAAAAGTAATTGATGCTAAAACAGCAAGTTTTGGCGAAGGTATGGTAGCAATGTATGCTTATAAACTTGCTAAAGAAGGAAAAACATTTGAAGAAGTAGTTTCTTTGACCGAAGAATATGTTAAAAGAGTTCGTTCTGAGTTTACAGTGGATAACATTAAATATTTATCTAATTCCGGTCGTGTATCAAGTATTGTGGCTACAATTGCAGGTATTTTGACAATTAAGCCGTTGTTATATGGATCAAATGAAGCTAAAATTGAAGTGTCTTCGAAAGTCCATGGAAGAAATAACGCTATTAAAACTTTGGCTCAACAAGTTGTTGATTATATAGCGGATAAAAATAGCAAAGTATTTATCGCACATTGTAATTCTCTTGATGATGCCAATAAATTAGCAAACTTATTAAGAAACAATGGTATTAATGATATTGAAATATATTATTATGATATTGTCACTGGCGCCCATGTTGGTCCAGGCACTCTAGCGGTGTTCTACGAAGGAAATAATAGAACCATTGAAAAAAAGAGTTTGATTAAAAGCATTATTGGAAAATAATTAAGTAAAGCGCTTAGAAATTATCGTAATTTCTAAGCTTTTATGTTACACTAATAGCGTACAAGATTACGACTTAATTATGTACAAAGGAGTTATTATGAAAAATATTAGACCAATTACTGATTTGAGAAAAACAAATGAAATATCTGATCAAGCGCACTTGGATAATAAGCCAATATTTATTACTAAAAATGGCTATAGCGATTTAGTAGTTATGTCGCAAGAATATTATGATTCCATAACTTGTGATGAGGTTTTTAATAGTTTTAAAGAAGAAAGTTTTATTCAAGCTAGTAAACAATCGGAAAATATGGGATTTGTAAAAGTGGCTTGTGCTACAATCAATACTGTTGTTGCGGATGCTTCTAAAAATAGTGAAGTTATTATTGAAAAAGTTAAAGAATGTACGGAAAAAGATGTAAAATTACTTGTCTTTTCGGAATTAACATTAACGGGATATACTTGCCAAGATTTATTTTTACAAAACACTTTATTAAATAGTGTTGTTGATGGTGTTAAAAATATTTTAATTGCTACTAAAGATATTGATATGGTTATTGTTTTTGGCGCGCCGGTATTAGTGGAAAATAAATGTTATAATGCCGCAATTGTGGCATTAAAAGGAAAAATTTTAGGAATTGTTCCTAAAACAGCTTTGCCAAATTATAATGAATTTTATGAATTACGTCACTTTGCTCCAGCACCAAACAAGAATTATATGATAAGTTATGCTGATCAATATGTTCCATTTGGAAATAAGTTATTATTTAGAAACTCTAACTATACAAAATGGGTTATGGGAGTTGAGATTTGCGAAGATTTATGGATTCCTAATACGCCATCAACTAATCACGCCATTGCAGGAGCAACTATCATTTGTAATTTAAGTGCTTCAAATGAAATTGTTGGTAAAAAAGAATATCGTGAAATGTTAGTGTCTTCAACATCTGCTCGCCTTGTATGTGCTTATTTATATTGTTCAAGTGGTAACGGCGAATCAACAACAGATTTAGTATTTTCCGGGGCAAATATCATTAGCGAGAATGGTTCTATTATTAAAAAGTCGGAATTATTTACCAATGAAACAATTATTACCGAAATTGATTTAGAAAAATTAGCAAACGAAAGACAAAAAATGACTTCTTATCCGAAAGAAAACAAAGAAGGATATAAACTTATTTCTTTTGATTTACCTTTAATTACTCCGACAATTACTCGTGAGTTTTCTCCGACACCATTTATTCCTAGTGATGAACAAGAACGATATCAAAGGGCTATGTGGATATTAAAATTACAAGTAATGGGTTTAGTAAAAAGAGTTGAACATACCCATGCTAAAACATTAGTTATTGGTTTATCGGGCGGATTAGATTCTACTCTCGCCTTATTAGTGAGTGTAGAAGCCATAAAAGAATGCAAGCGTGATTTAAAAGATATTCATGCGATTACAATGCCTTGTTTTGGAACTAGTAAACGTACTAAAAATAATGCCTATAATTTAGCTAACGAATTAGGCGTAACATTATTAGAAATCAATATTAGTGCGGCAACTAAGCAACATTTAAAAGACATCGGTCAAGATGAAAATGATCATAGTGTTACTTATGAAAACGCTCAAGCTCGTGAACGTACACAAGTGCTAATGGACTATGCTAATAAAACAGGAGGATTAGTTATTGGAACAGGTGACTTAAGCGAACTTGCTTTAGGATGGGCGACTTATAACGGGGATCATATGTCTAATTATGGTGTTAACTGTTCAATTCCAAAAACATTAGTAAAACATATTGTTTATCATTATGCTAAACATCATAAAAAAGTAGAAACTACTTTATTAGATATCTTAGATACACCAGTTTCACCAGAACTATTACCATTAAAAGAAGGCGAAATTGCTCAAAAGACTGAAGAAATTATCGGCCCTTATGAATTACATGATTTCTTCTTATATCATTTATTAAGAAATCATTATTCGGTTAAAAAGATTTATTTCTTAGCAAAATTAGCATTTAATGG
>CAKPAV010000189.1 GCA_934133115.1 uncultured Bacilli bacterium | reverse complement strand
GAAATAAAAATGAAACAAAATAAATTTTTAATTATATTATTAACTGCGATTACGTTATGTTCGTGTTCTAGTAATAATTCAAATATATCTTCGAATAATAGCCAAAACATTAGTGACAAGTACACTATATACTTTGATACAGATGGTGGAAGTCCAATAAATCTAATAACACAAGATTATGGTACAATCGTGGAATTACCTACTCCAACAAAGGATGGCTATAAATTTGTGGGATGGATTCATAATAATAAATTTATATCAGAAAAATTTATTTTATTGAAAAGTGATATTAAACTTACAGCATATTGGGTTGATGAAAACTTAAAATTTACTATTAATGAAGGCTTTGAAACACTTACAATAACTGGCTATTTGGATAAAACTACTACAAGCATTATTATTCCAAATAGGTCAACAGTAATAGAAGCTCGTGCTTTTTTTGATTGTATCTTGCTAACAAGTATCACAATTCCAAGTAGTGTAACAGCAATAGAAGAAAATGCATTCGCGGCCTGTGAATCATTAAAAAATGTCTATTACAATGGTACAATAGAAGATTGGTGTAATATTGAATTTAGTAATGAATATTCAAATCCAATGCCTTATTCAAAACATTTCTATATGTTAAATAGTAATAATAAATATGAAGAAGTAACAAGTATAGAAATACCAGATACAGTAACAAGTATTGGAAATTATCAATTCTACGGGTTTAATAATGTTACAAATATTACCATTCCTAACAATGTAGCTGTAATAGGAAGTAGTGCATTTTATGATTGCACATCATTAGCAAGTATAACAATCCCAAGTAGTGTAACAATAATAAGAGAATTTGCATTCGAAAATTGCACATCATTAGAAAATGTATATTACAAAGGTACAATAGAAGATTGGTGTAATATCAAATTTAGTATTTATTCATCTAACCCAATGTCTTATGCAGAACATTTCTATATTTTAAATAGTAATAATGAATATGAAGAAGTCACAAATATAGAAATATCAGATACAGTAACAAGTATTGGATATTGTCAATTTAGAGGATTTGATAATGTTATAAGTTTTACTATTCCAAGTAGTGTAACAACAATAGAAAGTCATGCATTCTCAAATTGTACCTCATTAACAAGTATCACAATTCCAAGTAATGTAACAACAATAAGAGAGAGAGCATTCATATGTTGTGATTCTTTAACAATTTATTGTGAGGCAACATCTCAACCAAGTGGATGGGATTCAAATTGGAATCTTTCAAATTGCACAGTAGTTTGGGATTATAAGAATAAGTAGGAGAAATTATGATTTTTTATCATTATTGTAGTTTAAAGACATTTTTATCAATAATTAATAAAAGAAAGCTTTGGTTTGCGGATTTAACAAAAAGTAACGACATAAATGAATTTAAGTATATTACACAATTATACAAAGTATATCTTGATAAAGAAAAAAATTCTTCTAAGAAGTTTACAAAAGAAATTGAAAAATCTATGAGCATAATTAATGAAGTTTTTGCTGCGTATTCTATATATGGAGTTTGTCTAACAAGTGAAAATGCTTCTAAAGAGATGTGGCAAAAATACGGAGATAATTATAAAGGAGTTTGTTTTGGAATAAATGTTGATGAAGAAATTATTAAAAAAGGAACACTTCCTAATAGAATTGTAGATTCAATGGGAGAAATACTTCAATGCGGATATGTAAAATATTATAACTCATATGATGATTTAAAAACTATTTTTGATGAATTATTTAAAGAAGATAAACTTGCTATTAATCATATAAAAGATTTGCTTTCTTTAGCGCCGCTTATTAAGTCTGCTTCGTGGTCTAGTGAAAAGGAATTTCGCTTTGTGTTTGTAGATTATAATAATAAAGTTACAGAAGAATATACTAAATTAAAGAAATTAGGTAGCAAGATACTTTTACCAACGTCTTTTTGCGATGAAGAAACAAATAAAAAGTTTAGATATTATGACTTTGACCTAAATTTAAATTGTTTATCAGAAATAATTGTTGGCTATGATTGCCCAAAATCGATTGATGAATTAAAAGAAGAATTAAAAAACAGCATAGATTTAAAAAATACTAAAATTTATAAATCGAATTGCCAATAGTTTGCGTAACAAACTTTAAATATTATACTCAAACTTATTGCTATTTACTCATTTAATAATCATAATTAAGTGGGACGGAAAAATTATGAAAAAAGCAATTTTATCTTTTGTTATGTTTATGAGTTTAGGTTTAGTTAATATAACTTCATCTAATGGTTTAGTAATTACTAAAGCACAAAGTATTTCAACTATTGAAGAAACTAATACTAATCAATTTGAATACATGAATGTTGGAAATACATTAAATACTTATACTGGTAAAGGAGTCAAAATTGCTGTTATTGATACTGGCATTAACGCTACTCATGAAGATTTTTATGATAGTGAAGGAAAATGTATAATTTCTAATAAATCTGCTTATTTTTCTAGTAGTGATTCTTCTTCATTAAAGAAGCCTCATACTATGAATTTTAGTATGACTAATGGAAGAAATGATGTATCAAGTTATGAAGATTTACTAAATGGCTTAAGTGATTATAGTGGCGGACATGGCACCCATGTTGCATCTATGATTTCTTCTCAAATTAATGGTGTTGGAGCCGTTGGTATTGCACCAGATGCCGAATTAATATTTATTAAATGTGCAAATGAAAATGGCGTATTTCCAAGTAGGAATTGGATTAATGGCGCTATCGAATATGCCATAGAAGTAGGCGCGGACATTATTAATTTATCAATTCAATCTTATGCGGTTAGTAATATTAAATATGGAACATCGACAAGTGGAACAGGATACACTGATGCACCATCTGCGTACGCTAGTTCAATTCAAAAAGCGTGGGATAATGGAATAATTATTGTTTCTGCTGCAGGAAACTATAATACGGAATATGCTTCATATCCTGCAAATAACGATAATGTCATTTGTGTTGGTGCTTTAGCGGATGGCTCTTTTAATTCAAAAGCTGCTTATTCAAATTATGGAAATGGCGGTACAAAAGCAGATGCTAATGGAAATCAAGTTGCATGTGGCGATATTGATTTAGTTGCTCCAGGCGGAGGATATGGTGCTAACGCAAAATCAAATAACTCATATTCTAATAGTAGTTGGGGTGGAACATCGTTTGCCTCTCCATTAGTGGCAGGATCCATTGCATTATATAAGGAAGCACACCCAGAAGCTTCACAAAGTGATATCATTCAAGCATTATATGATTCGTGCATTGATTTAAAAAATGAAAAATACTATGGCAATGGACGTTTAGATGTTACTCGATTTGTAAATCCAGAAAGTATTAGTAATGTTGAAAGTGAAATAGAAGAATTTAAAAATACATTTAAAAGTGTACGAAATGATCCTACTGATGTTTCTAATATTTATGATGCATATTTAAAGGCAAATCAACTTTATGAAAACTTAACTGATGAAGATCAAGGAAAAGTTAGTAATCGTGCCTATTTAGATGCTGGATTTTATGTCCATATGTTTCTAGATGATTTCTACTATAAAGAAGTAAGGACAAAAGATTCAAATAATGAATTATCTATATGTAATTATATTGCTAATAAAGATAATCAAGCAGTCTTTAATGAACAATATGAAATGTATATCACTAGTGAATTAGAAGAAGAACTTTTATCCTACACATTTGATGTAATGGGAAGTGACGGAAGTATTGTTTATGTCGGAGATACTATTACTTATATTCAAAATGCATTTAATAATGTTAATACAAATAGTGAAGATAATCATGTAGGAACTATAACTACAATTAATTCTAATTATGGAATACTATTAATTGTTTTATCTATATTTATGCTATCAATTATTGGATATGTAGTCATAAAAAGATGTCAAAATATTCAATAATAATTTTT
>CAKPAV010000188.1 GCA_934133115.1 uncultured Bacilli bacterium | reverse complement strand
GAGTATTAGAAGCTAACAGTTCATTAAGGACATTAATAAAGTATTTAAAGTGGGGGCTTCTAATTATCGGCGGAATTGCAATATTGATTGTAGTTCTTTTGGTTGTGTTGGTATTTAAAACTTTAACCAAATAATTTAATTTTTAAGGAGGATAAAAAAATGTGTAATAATTTTAATAATTGTGATTTGATATTACCAAGAGGCATAGTGCCAGATGCTGAAAACAGAATAACAGTAAATTTTAACGGTAATCAAATATCAATTTGTGCTAATTCTGATTATGCAAAGCGAGAGTGGATAGATAAAGTTGCACTTAATTATTTAGGACATTATTCAAATATTGCTAATAATCTTCATAATGAAGAACCACATCATTTATTTAGGTTTGATTGTAACGGGGATTTAATACATTATAAAAGTGGAACGAGATGGTATGAATTTAGAAATATAAGAATATGCGAAGTTATAGATGACTTTAATAATGCTAATTTGGGGGCATCATTAACAGGAATTTATTATTCTTTTGTAGACCATAGATGGATAAATTTGGCAATATACACTAATACTAGTTTTAATAATATATCACCTTATAGTATTATTAAACAGGGGGAAATTACTATTCCTAATCCCAAAGACATTGAACCAGATTATAATGTATGGTGTAATCGCTTTATTGATTTTCGGAAATGTGAATTTAGATATAATTATTAATTTCAAATTAAGGAGATTTTTACATGAGCATGAATTTTAATTCTGAACAAGAAAAAGATTATTACGATTTATTAGTTGATATGTTGGACGATGGCATTATAGACGGTAGCGAAAGAGATTTATTAAACAAACGAAAAGAAAAATACGGAATTTCGGACGAAAGAGCAAAGGAAATAGAGGATTTTGCAAAGCAGGAATATTTGGAAAGTAAAACTCCGCAATTTGAAACTGACGGCGAAAAAGATTATTACGATTTATTAGTCGATATGCTTGACGATGGAGTTATAGACGAAAGCGAAAAGAATATATTAAACAAGAGAAAAGAAAAATACGGAATTTCGGACGAAAGAGCGAAAGAACTTGAAAATTTTGCTAAAGACATGAATACTCAAAATAAAATATGCAAAGGAATTAATACAACTAATAATAATTTAGATAATATCGAATCGGAACAAAAAGAATATAACGATTTATATGAACAAGGGAACTATCATTATGATAATGAGGAATACGATAAAGCCATAGAAATATTTAAAAAGGTTCTGGAATTCAATTCTAACGATGATTTGAATTGGTATTGTCTTGGTCGCTCATATTGTCAAAATGGAGAATATCAAGAAGCTATCAATTCTTTATTAAAAGCGGTAGAATTAAATCCTGATAATGAGTTGAATTGCTATTGGTTAGGAAGTTCATATTATGAAAATGGGCAATATCAAGAGGCTATTAACTCTTTATTAAAAGCCGTAGAATTAAACCCTAATGATGCTAATAATTATAATTGGTTAGGAAGTTCATATTATGAAAATGGGCAATATCAAGAGGCTATTAACTCTTTATTAAAAACTGTAGAATTAAATTCTAATGATGCTAATAATTATTATTGGTTAGGTCGTTCATATAACGATAACAAACAATATAAAGAGGCAATAGAGTCTTTAGTTAAAGCTACTCAATTAGTTACAGATAGTCCCGAGTATTGGTATAGATTATGCATTGCATATAAAAATAATGAACAATATCAAGAAGCTATAAATTCTGGATTAAAGGCTACGCAATTAAACCCCGATTATGCGGGTAATTGGTTTGAGTTAGGGATTTCATATTCAATTAATAAACAATATCAAGAAGCTATTAACTCTTTATTGAAAGCCGTAGAATTAAACCCTAATGATTATTCAAATTGGCATTGGTTAGGACTCTCATATAATGAAAATGGGCAATATCAAGAGGCTATTAACTCTTTATTGAAAGCTGTAGAATTAAATCCTGATAATTATTTGAATTGGTATTGGTTAGGACTCTCATATAATGAAAATGGGCAATATCAAGAGGCTATTAACTCTTTATTAAAAGCCGTAGAATTAAATCCTGATGATGAATTAAATTGGCATTTGTTAGGACACTCATATTATAAAAATGGGCAATATCAAGATGCTATAAATTCTTTATTAAAAGCGATAGAATTAAATCCTGATGATGAATTAAATTGGTATTGGTTAGGAAGTTCATATTATGAAAATGGGAAATATCAAGAAGCTATTAATTCATTATTGAAAGCTGTAGAATTAAATCCTAATAATTTTGAAAGTTGGCATTCGTTAGGGTGGGCATACTGCAATGTAGGGGAATATGTCGCTTCTATAGGAGCATTTATAGAAGAAGCAAAATTGAATTATAATGCAAACGCTTTTTATGGAATTGGTTATAATTTTAAATATATTAATGAATATAAAGATGCTATAGACGCTTTTACAACAGCGGTAGAATTAGAACCTGATAATTGGCTATATTGGGATGAATTGGGAAAGTCATATTATCTAAATGAACAATATGAAGAAGCCGTAGAATGTTTTGAAAAATCTATTGAAATAGGGAATTTTAACTCGAAGTATGATTTAGCAAATGCTTATTTATTTTTAGAAGATTATGATAATGCGATTGATTCATACGAGAAATGTATAGATGATATAAATTCTTATGACGATAAAATAAGTTCTTATATTTGGAATAATTATGGCGTAGCTTTGGCAAATTTAGGAAGAACAGAAGAGGCTAGAAACGCTTATGCAAATGCCGTGAGAATAGACCCAGATAATGGAACAGCCAGAGATAATCTTGATAATATAGGATATTCAAGGAGAGGTTCTAATAATAGCGGTATTATTTCGGGTATTTCAAGCACTATAGACGCAGTGAATGAAGTATATAAAAAGGTAGACCCCGAAGTTGTTAAAGGCGTTGTGGATATTGTAAAATATTTTTTGAAGTAAGAAAAAAATAAATTATTTTAAGGAGAATAAAAATGCGAAAAATTTTAATTTTATTTCTAATTTTAAATAGTTTAATTTTTGGAAATAATAAAAAAATAGTAAAAGAATGGAGTCATGGAAATGTCGATTATGCTTTTTCGTCCGATGGCGATATGATTGTCGTAATTGTAGACGGAATAAGATATTTATTAATTTTATCCCCCGAATATCCTCATTTTTGGTATTTGTTTATAAGCGAATATACGATTAAAAATAATAAATATGATTTTACGGATATTTATGTCGCTACATTGTATGAAGGCATAGGAGAGACAAAAGGAAGTTCGGCTTTCTATGTGGATAAAAAATTAGCGGTTAAATATGTTAGCGGTGAAAAAATTGAAGTTGATTTTGACGAAACTGTTAATTATTTTATAACAAAAATCAATCCGTATATAAAAGCTATAAATACAAAATTATTTAATAAAGAAGAATTAGAATATTATAATAAATTACTTGAAAAATATAATATGTTTGTAAAAGAAAATAAAAAATAATTATTATAAAATTGTTTTCGCAATATATGATAAAAATAAAGAAAAAGTTTTAGATATTGATAATTGCGCTTTAATGTTTAAAGCAAAAGATATTGATACTGATTTGAAAAACGCTTTCGGTAATAAGGATATGATAGTTTTAAACTGATTTATAATTTATATAGTTGCAGTAATTAAATAAAAATATAATCGTAAAGTATTTAAAGTTTGAAAGCTTTTTAGATTTTATCTTAATCATAGATTAAAACAAATTCAATACTATCATTAATATCAATCTAAAAATTTTCCTTTAAAAAAATTCTCATTTCCCGTTTTCTTTGCTATAAGCCTAAAAATAACGCAACCGTCAGGACATACGATATCTTTGCTATATTTTCCATCTCCGCCGATATTCTCCAAATCTCCTCCGCTTCGCACGGCTTCCATAAC
>CAKPAV010000187.1 GCA_934133115.1 uncultured Bacilli bacterium | reverse complement strand
GTAGTTACGCTAATATCAATCCATTACAAGATTATGTAAATGAAGGATTTGAATTGTTCAATGAAATGCTTGAAACAATTGCTCTTGATGTTGTCGTTCAATTATTAACAGCAAGAATTCAACTTAGACCAGTAGAATCCCAACCTCAACCTACTGATAAGGTAGATGTAGACGCCACAAAGAATTCTGATTCTCAAGGAGAATAAAATAATGCTAGACTTAGTAGCATTGAAAAATGATTTACAAAAAGTCACCCAACAATTTAACAAGTTGGGTGACTCTCTTTGACATTAATACACTTTTAAAAAAAGTTCAAGATATTGAAAATCAAATGACTGTTGATGGCTTTTGGGATGACCAAAAACGAGCCACTGCCATAATGCAAGAACTAAGTGAATGCAAAGAAAAGGTTGATTTTTATAATGACATTTCTAATTCAATTAATGGTGTAAAAGATTTAATTGAACTATGTGAGATGGATGAATCATTACTTAATGAAATAAATTTAGAATTCGAAAATTTAAAGAAGAAAATGCACAATCTAAATATGATGGTGCTTTTTTCTGGTGAATTTGACGGAAATAACGCTATTTTAGATTTTCATCCCGGAGCGGGCGGAACTGAAAGTCAAGATTGGGCGGAAATGCTTTATCGTATGTACATTAGATGGGCAGAACAAAAACGTTTTAAAATGCAAGTCCTTGATTATCAACCTGGCGAAGAAGCAGGATTAAAATCGGCTTCTTTAATGATAAAAGGAAAGAATGCTTATGGTTTATTAAAAGGTGAAAGCGGCGTTCATCGTTTAGTAAGAATATCACCATTTGATGCCTCTGGACGTCGTCATACTTCATTTGCTTCTGTAGAGGTTATGCCAGAAATTACTGATAATAACGATGTTGAAATACTTGATAAAGATTTAAAAATTGATACCTATCGTTCGCAAGGTGCTGGTGGGCAAAATGTTAACAAGACTGAATCAGCGGTACGTATTACCCATATTCCGACGGGAATAATTGTGTCTTGCCAAGTTGATCGCTCGCAGTTATCAAATAAGGAAATGGCTATGAATATGTTAAGAGCAAAACTTTATCAATTACAATTACAAGAGAAACAAAAAGAACTTAATAAACTTCGCGGAGAGCAAAAAAATATTGAATGGGGTTCACAAATTCGTTCTTATGTATTTTGTCCTTATACGATGGTTAAGGACTTAAGAACAAACTATCAAGAAGGAGATGTGAGCAAAGTTATGGATGGGCAAATCGATGGATTTATCGAAGCTTATCTAGAAATGGAGGCAAAAAAACAATGAAAAAACTAGCATTAATGACCAAAAAAGAAAAAATGTCTCTAGTACGCAATTCCCTGCAAATTATTATGGGAACATTGATTCTAGCTATAGGACAAGTTTTATTTATCGAACAATGTTCATTGGTTACAGGTGGATTAGCATCTATCGGTAATATTATTAATAAGTTTTTTCCATCTCAATACACTGTCAGTATTGCAGTTGTTGTTTTGAATATATTGTGTTTTTTAATTGGATCAATTTTCATTGGCAAAACATTTGCTGCTCAAACACTTTTATCAACATTATTTTATACTTTACTTTACCCTGTTATAAGTGCACTTATGAGCAATAAATTATTACCATTCCTTCAATTTAACGAAATGAATGATTTGAATTTGTTATTAGCAGGACTTTTTGGTGGAGTTATAAGCGGAATAGGTATTGGAATATGCATGGGCGCTGGCGGATCAACAGGAGGAGTTGATGTGTTTGCTATTTTGATTTCTAAAATTACTAGAATAAAAGTTTCTATTTTAGTGTTTATAATTGATGGAACGATAGTTTTGCTTGGATTTATTTTTATTAAACCAGATTTTGTTTATTTCTTAATATGTGTATTGTCATCTATTTGTTGCTCAGCATCATTAGAATTTGTATTTACTAGAAAGAATAATTGTTATGTCGTTGATATTATTTCCAAGGAGTGGAAAACTATTAATGATTTTATCATTATAAATCTTGAACGTGGCTCTACAATTGTGAATGTCCAAGGTGGCTATAAATTTGAAAACTACCGCATGATTCAAGCGGCAATTTCTCGAAATCAATATGCTTTATTATTAGATAAAATATCAGAAATTGATCAAAGCGCTTTTGTTATCGTTAGTAGCGCTAGAGAAGTTAATGGCGAAGGATTTCAAAATTTGCCAAAAAAGAAGCAATTAAAAGGAGGTAATAATGATGAATCAAAAAAATAAAAAATTAAATACTACCTTAATGATTTGCGGCGCATTGCTAGTGGGAACTATTTTAGGCGGAGTTTGTGTTAAAATTTCTTATGCCAAATATGATAATCCATATATTCAAAAAATAGTGGATATGTTTTATACAATGAAAGATGAATGGCTATATAAATCTGATTATGATAATTTAGATAAATATTTAAGTGATTTAGCTATTGCTGGACTTAATTCGAATAAAGATCCATACACTTTTTATACGAGTTCCATTGAAGAACAAGGGTTAGGAATTGTAACTAAAGGAGCAGGATTTGCGCACACTTATTATGGTGGGAATCGTATTATTAGTATGGTTTATGATAAATGTCCTGCTAAAGATGCTGGGCTAGAAGTTGGTGATGTTATTGTAGGCGTTTATGATAGTAGTACCAATGAATTAGTAAAATTTAAAGATTTAAGTATTATAGAAAGCGCGACTCTAATTACTAGCAATGACGATGATACAATATCATTAGAAATAGAATCAAAAGGTAAAGTAAATATTACAAAAGCAAACTATACACAATATGCTACACAATACAACGTTTTTAAAAATAGTAAAGAAGAAGTTGTTGTTGATATGAAAATCAATAATTTTTTAGATCGTTATTTAGTTAGCGATGTAAAAAAAGATTTAGATAAAGTATTAGAAAAATATGACACCATTGACCGTTTATCAATAGATTTAAGAAATAATGGTGGAGGTTATGTGGATTTAGCTATAGACTTATCAAGTCTATTTGTACCTAAAAATAGTACAATTATGAGTGTTAAATTAGCAAATGGACAAAAAAGGACATATAAAAATAATGTTAATCCTATTTATGATAACATCAAAAAAATTAATTTGATTCAAAATGAAGGAACAGCTTCGGCATCAGAATTATTTATTTTGGCTTTAAAAGATAATTTACCAGAATCACAAGTTGATGTTTTTGGTTCTATATCATATGGTAAAGGTATTATGCAAAATGTTAAAACAAACAAGGATGGTTCAGTTTTAAGATATACTTTTGCGGAAACTTATTCCCCGAATGGTTATTCGATTCATGGAAAAGGAATAGAACCAACAGTGGACAATGGAAACTATAAAAATATGTATGCTTATTATGGTGAAACTGGATTTGTAACTAAAGATGTGAAAGAAAAAATTATTGAACAAATTAATTGTGTTTTAAATACTAGCTACACTGATTATAATGAAGCATTAAATGCTTTTTTAAGTAACCAAGGATTAAGTGAACAAGAATTCACCTATCATATTGGAAGATTGCTTCAACAAAAAGCTTACGACGTTTATGTGAATAACGAGCAAAAAGCTCATAAGCAAGCTTTGGAGAATTAAAATGGAATATCGTAAATTTGAATTAATATCAAAATATTCACCAACAGGCGATCAACCACAAGCAATTGAAAAACTCGTTAATGGTATAAAAGAAGGAAAAAAGATGCAGGTTTTATTAGGCGCGACTGGCACAGGTAAAACTTTTACAATTTCTAATGTTATAGCAAAAACTAATAAACCAACGCTTGTTTTAGTTCATAATAAGACTTTAGCGGGACAACTATACGCAGAGTTTAAAGAATTATTTCCGCATAATCGTGTGGAATATTTCGTGTCAAATTTTGATTTTTATCAACCAGAAGCTTATATTCCTAAATC
>CAKPAV010000186.1 GCA_934133115.1 uncultured Bacilli bacterium | reverse complement strand
AAGAAATCCTCAAGCCTTTTGTGACTTGAGGATTTTTTTTAATTTATTTTGATAATCTTTGACCAAATAAATAACGCTAATTGGGCAGGTATTCCAATAAGGAAAATCAATGGTATTTCAAATTTAAATTGAATAAAAAATGCTAACAGCAATGTCCATAAAAACAAACTTAATACAATCATTTGATCAATTCGTTTATATTGTCTTAAACTAATAGCAATTACTAAAAAAGATAAAGGAATCGCCCAAACGAATAATTGCCATAGCGTTTTACCATTATTTTGCATAGTATAAACAAATACTATGGCCATAATTGTCCAAACAATGGTAACCACTAATGCTGTAACAAGTATTTTATTTTTATCTTTGACCTCGCTAGGTACATAATTCTTTTTATGTGTTTTACTATCTTCATGAAGTAAAAAATCCACAGTCACATTGTATAATGAGGCAATAGCCGCTAAAACTTCTATTTCTGGCATAGACTCACCACGTTCCCATTTAGAGACTGCTTTAGAAGTATAATTTAATTTATCAGCTAAATCTTGTTGAGTCATATTCGATTCTTTGCGCAAATACTGAATATTTTTACCAATAATTTCTTTTAAATCGTCCATCTTTATTACCTCTATGTTCATATTATCACAAATTAGTTTGAATTCAATAAAAAATAAATTATAAAATACGATAAAACTACCGCTGGTGGAGATAGTAGAATCGTATTAAATAAACAAAAACTGATTCATTACAAATCAGTCGTAATTAATATGGCGTCCATAGTGCGATTCGAACGCATGACCTTCCGCTTAGGAGGCGGATGCTCTATCCAGCTGAGCTATATGGACAAAAAAAGTTAAAAGCATTTAGATTTTAACACTTTTAACTTTTTAATTACAAGTCCAAACATTAAAATTGGAAAGGAGCGGCCAAAGAAATGCTTCAGCCGCTTAAAACTCAAATTTTACTATTATTTCGGATGTGTTTCGTAGAAAATAATTTTGCCTCTATTATCGCCGTTTGTTGCATCAAAATAAGTTGGAGTATCACAAAATCCATCACGTAATTGAATCAACCAAATATTTGTTGTAACTGTTAAGCCAATAAATGAGACTACTTTCTTATAATATCGATATCCTGTAATTGCTGCAGCAAAATTATTACCATAACAATCTGTGCTTGTAAAATGCATTAAGCCTATATCGTTATTATCTAACTCTTCTTTTAATTGTGCAGTATAATAAGCTAATATATGCTCTTGGAATACTTTCAATAAATAGTCTGATCTTCCACTTACATGAAATCCTTGAATCAATAGATCACTATCACTTGCCCCTGCAATGTCTACTGTTTCAAGATACTCAAACGATAACGCCCTCAATTCAGCTTCCATCGTTGTTATACGACGATTAGTTGGAATATAACCTCGACTAGTTAAATCATCATAATATGATTTTAAATCCATTGTGCTAACATCATAATCAATTAATGCATCACGCGGATAATAAGAAGTTGCATAACTTTTATCAATATAATCACATATTACAAGAGCTACTAAGAATGGTGGTAATTGTTCATAATAGAAATCATCGCCATGCGGTTTCTTATAAAGCGAACTATCGTAAGCCCAAGGCGCTAAAGGACTATAGCCATAAGCTGTCTTAATAACTTTGGCATTTTGTAAGATAGCCTTTGATCCATATACATCTTTTACATAGGCATCTGGATCATAGATATAGCCCATTCCATCACGAAGTTGACCATCTTTTTTTGCATCAATGCTAGCATCTGGCTCAATTTTTGGTAAATATTTCCAATCTTTTATGGCTGTATCGTATTCGTAAAATCCCCCAACATCAAAGAAACGGATTGCCTGCAAATTGACGCCCCCATTAGATAGGTCAAATGCGACATCGTTTTTAAAAGACATTGCATGAATCACATTGTCTTCACCTGTTAAAACATAACCCGTTTCAAACTTCACTAATTCTCCTTGTATTAGTTCTCCGTCGACAGTTGAAATCGGACAAGATTTTACGAACGATACAGTTGTTGCACTATATCCCTCAGCGATACGAGCTTCATTATAATCACCCATATGATTAAGGATATAAGTTGTAACCGGTAGATTATCATTTTTTATAATTAACTCCGTAGCTACACTCGTGCTATTGTCCTCTTTATTATAATAAGCACTTTTATTCATACTATAATTATTGTTTGATAGTCCACCAATTGCCATTGTTGCAACCATTAATAAACTTTTCATATATAGAGTTCCTCCTTTCCGCTTTTATAGTATATGGAAAGTCAACTCTACTACTATCTATGAATTTACCGATTAGAAAAACAAGTAGAAAATGTCAAGAATTATTAAGAAAATTTTTGTAATTATTTTTATTAACTTATTTTTAAATATACTAACATTAATATCTGTAAACATGATAAATACAAATATGAAGGCTGAAAATATTATATCTTCTAGGTATGCTGAATAAAAACTCATATTAGTAAAAACGATGTATTTGAATATTAAAACCAATATTACAAGTAACACGCTTATAATTGTGTTTATAATCATAGCATTTGGACTAAATTTATTTAAATATTGGTCTGGTTCTTTATATAACATATCGATTAAAGGAATATTATAAAGGTTGGACAATTTATCTAATGCTTGAAGATCAGGATAACTATCGCCATGTTCCCACTTTGATAATGTTTTTGGTGAAATATTAATATTTTCACTTACTTCTACTTGCGATAAATGCTTTTCATTACGAATTTTTTCTAACGCTTTCCCGAGTTGGTATGATGATAACATGTTTTCTTCACCTTCTCCTTTTTGATAATTAATACTAAATTGCAAACATATAATGATATAAGAACTAAATTAGTAAACATTGCAAGTCGATAAGTATCGCGATAATAATTAGGTTTTAATAAAGTAAGAGCAAAAGTAAGTATTAAAAATATTAATGTAAAAATTCTTAATTTTTTATCTGGTTTTTTCTTAGTAACATTAAGAATTAGTGTTGTGATAGTTAATACACTAAGTATAATACTAGAAATATAATAAATTTCTTGATTCACAAAATAATTATTTGCATCTTCAAATTTGCAAACATCAACAAATTCATTTGCTCTTGCTAGAAACACAATAAAAGTAATCAGCAAGAAAATATTAACAATTGTTCCTAAGGCAACAGTAAAAGCATTTAACTTTCTTTGCAAAACACGTAATTTTGATGGCATGGTGTCAACTTTATCAATTGATAAGCCAAAAATATCGCAAAGACTTTCCATGTTTTTATAACTTGGTACACCTGCGCCTCTTTCCCATTTAGATATGGCTTTTTCACTTACACCAATCATTTGGCCTAATTGCGTTTGTGTTAAATTCTTTTTGAGTCTTTCGTTTTTAAAATCCACCTTATACCTCATAAATCATTTCACACCTTTGCTTCGTTAATAATTATAGCACGGCAAAAAATAAGAGAAAAGCAAAAATTTTCTTTACTATAATTAAGTAATTACGTAGTTTTTACAAATAGTAAATTCCCATAATTTTTACTATTAATTATTCTTTAAATCTATTTAACAAATATAAATATTAATGAATATTTGTATATAAAATTTATCCTGACTATAAAAATTAATTTCAAATATATTTTTATACAAATTTTTTAAATATTCACGTTTTCAAAAACTTTAATCCGTTCATAAAATTATATCATTATAAATTATACCAAAATCATATTCTTTAGAGCCTATTATATAATAAGTTCGAGATGTTGAATTTTTTTGATTATAGGTCGATCTTTTTTCTTGCAATTCTATCGTAAGCATCAAAAAAGTCCGATACAATCGGACTTAATTAATCTGATGTGTCCCCATTTATTTTGCCCATGGGTTTAGTAACTCTACCTATATTTAACATTAATTTGATTGATTTGACA
>CAKPAV010000185.1 GCA_934133115.1 uncultured Bacilli bacterium | reverse complement strand
CATCCGTAATTACTGGATTAAGCATTGTATTGCATCTAGAAAAATTTCGGAATATTTTGGTAAAGAATTACATCAAAAATCGTTATGTAATATTTGGATTCCCGATGGTCTAAAAGACATTCCAGGTGATCGTATGGGTCCTAGAACAAGACTTAAAGACTCTTTAGATAAGATTTATAGTGTTAAATGTGATCATCATTATATGGACGATTCTGTTGAATCAAAAGTATTTGGTATTGGTATGGAATCTTATACAACTGGATCTCATGAATTCTATATGGGTTATGCCTTAAAAAATGATATATTATGTTTATTAGATACTGGACATTTCCATCCAACGGAAAATGTTGCTGATAAAATTCCTTCAGTATTATTATTTTCTAAGAAATTAGCGCTTCACGTATCTAGACCAGTAAGATGGGATAGTGACCACGTCTTAAAACTTAACGATGAATTACAAGATGTTGCTAACGAATTAGTAAGATGTAATGCTTTAGATAAAACTTATATTGGTTTAGATTATTTTGATGCATCTATTAATAGAGTTGCAGCTTTAGCTCTTGGTGCAAGAAATATGCAAAAAGCATTATTAATTGCTTTATTAACACCATGGGAACAAATGAAAAAACTTCAAGATGAAGAAAACTTTACAAAATTATTTGTTTTACAAGAACAAATGAAATTAATGCCTATTGATGAAGTATGGAAGGAATATTGCAAAAAAGAAGGCGTTCCAAGTGATGAAATAACTTGGTTTGAAGATGTTAAAAACTATGAAGAAAATGTTTTAAAACAAAGAGGATAAAAAAATGAACTGCATTGAACAAGTAACGAATATTTTAGATCAACTTTATGTACATGGCTGGGATGAAAGAAATGGTGGTAACCTTTCTTATATCTTAACTAGTGAAGAAGTTAAATCTTTAGGACTTAAAGATGAAATAATTAGAACTTTCCATTATGATTTTGATATGACACCATTAATTGGAAAATACTTTATTATTACTGGTACAGGAAAATATTTCCGCAACTGCAAACAATTCCCAGAAGAAAACTTAGGTATTATGAAAGTCATTGATGCTCATAACTTAGGACTTATTTGGGGATATAGTGATGGCGGAAGACCAACTTCTGAAGCACCAACGCACTTAAACTGTCATATTGAACGTTTAAAAGTAGATGAAGAGCATCGTTTGGTAATTCATTGTCATACCACTAATATCATTTGTATGACTCACGTTTGCCCATTATCTTCTTCATATTTCACTGAACAATTATGGAAAATGCAAACAGAATCAATCGTTGTTTTCCCTGAAGGAGTATCTGTACTTCCTTGGATGTTATGTGGCGGAGATGAAATTGGTATGGCTACCGCGAAAGAAATGAAAGAATATCGCTCAGTTATTTGGGCACAACACGGAATATTCTGCACTGGAAAAACTCTTGATGAAGTGTTTGGCTTAATCGAAACAATCGAAAAAGCCGCAGAAATTTATATGAAAGTCTTTGATAAAAAGATTTATCAATCAATTACTAATGAGCAATTAATTGTATTAGCAAAAGCATTTAAAATAAATTATCGTAAAGGCATAATTGATTAAGGAGGAGCCACTCATGGATAAAAAGACGGCTAATGAAATTAAAGAAGCGAAATCTTTAAAAAAGAAAGAAGCTAATGAAGCGAAGTTAAAGGAAAAACAATTAGAAAAACAACGCACTCGTATTTATAACGAGATGGTTAGTTATCAAAAGAAAAGCCAAAAGAAAATAAAGAAAGCACCTAAAGATGCTTATATTTCTTTAAAGCATATTAATAAAATTTATGATAATAAAGTACAAGCCGTTTTTGATTTTAATCTTGATATTGCAAAACATGAGTTTATTGTACTTGTTGGACCATCGGGATGTGGAAAATCAACCACTCTTCGCATGATTGCGGGATTAGAGAGTATTACTGCCGGTGATTTATTCATTGACAATACATATGCAAATGAATTGCATCCTAAAGATCGTGATATTGCAATGGTTTTCCAAAGTTATGCTCTATATCCACATATGTCAGTTGCGGGTAACATGGCTTTTGGTTTAAAAATCCGTAAAGTCCCAATGTTAAAAGTTGATGAAAACGGAAATCCGATTCTTGGAATTAATAAAAAAGCAATAAAAGTATTAGAAACACAATTACATGATTTAAAACAATACGCTAAAGATCCTGAAGAAGGAGAAAACTTAGAAGAATTAGAAAAAGATATCAAAGGTTTAGAAGAAAAGATTAATTACTTAAAAGTAACTCCAGTAGAAATTTATGAAAATAAACATTTACCAAAAGAGGAAATTCGTAAACGTGTAGAAGATGCGGCTCGCATTCTACAAATTGAAGAATATCTTAACCGTAAACCTAAAGCTTTATCGGGTGGACAATGCCAACGTGTAGCGTTAGGGCGAGCAATAGTTAAAAATGCTAAAGTATTCTTGATGGATGAACCTTTAAGTAACTTAGATGCTAAGTTAAGAGTGGCAATGCGTAGTGAAATTATTCGTTTACATAATACATTAAACGCTACAACAATTTATGTTACTCATGACCAAACTGAAGCTATGACTATGGCAACAAGAATAGTTGTTATGAATAAAGGATATATTCAACAAATAGGTACACCTATTGAAATTTATAATCATCCAGCAAATGTATTCGTGGCAACATTCATTGGTTCACCAGCAATGAATATGATGAATGCAACTTTTAATAAAGGCAAATTAATGTTTGAAAAAGGTACAGTTATTAATTTACCAAAATATTTTGGAACTGCTTTGAACAAATTCTATAAAGATGAGTTGGCGGCTTTGCAAGTTGAACTTATTAACTTAGATAAAGAATTTATTGAAAGAAATGAATATTTGGCTAAAATAAGTAATGTAGAAAAAGAAATTGAAAGTACAAAAGATGCTAAGTTAGAAAATGAACTAATTAAGTTAAAAGAAGAACTTAAAGCTTGTGAAGAAAGCAATAGTCGCCGCGAATATTTAATTAAAACTATTGCAGAAATGAAAAATATTGATGTCAAAAAAGATGTGCCAGTTATATTCGGTATTAGACCAGAAGATATTTATCAATCTAATCGTGTTTTAACAGATGGAGATATATCACAAGAATTTAATTTGATAGTTAGTGTCGCTGAACTATTAGGACATGAATATTACGTTCACACGAATTTCGAAAGTGGCGAAATAGTGTCTAAGATTCACGCTAAAACATTAGTGCATTCAGGTGATGAAATTAAATTAGTATTTGATATATCAAAAATACATTTATTTGACCGCATTACCAAAAAACTTATAAAATAATTAAGTGAATTAGGAGAAAATAAGCATGGCTAGAAGAAATAACCTACAACCTTATAAAAATGAATTACCAGCATCTTCTGGTAGAAGAGTAAGCGCATATTGCATTGACGCTGTCCTTCTTATTGTAGTGTCTTTTTTACTCATGCTTATTTCTTTTGGTATTTTAAATAACGCCTCATTTTATAAAGAAAAAGAGAATAAAGTAAATGAAGAAATGATTGCTTGTTATGAGATTGAAGAATCAGCAAAAATATATGAATTTGTTAATAATGAAAATCATAAATACCAAACTCCTCGTGATCAAGAATTAACTTTTAAAGATTATTGTTATAAACATATTCTTTATAGTTATCAAATGGATCCAGAGCCATTTAAAGAAAATGATTTACTTGATTATATTAATAAGATAGAGGTACCTTGTGCAACTTATGAAAATGATTATTTAGCTAATTTTTATGTTAATTATGTAACAAATAATAACACTTATAATGGAAAAGAAAATGACATTGTAGATTTTAAAGGAAAATCACCAAAAGAATATTTTTATAAAGTATATAAAGATAATGCCACTAATATTGAAATGTGGGTATTTGATGATGCTAATTATTCTTTACCAT
>CAKPAV010000184.1 GCA_934133115.1 uncultured Bacilli bacterium | reverse complement strand
GCCTAATGCATTAGAATACTCGCCTATTTCTCTTTTAGAGTTAGGAATAAGTTCATTAAGTAAACTAGATTTTCCAACTCCTGTTTGTCCCATTAAAGCAACGATTTTATGGGCAAATAATTCTTTAATCTTATCTAGTCCTAATTTAGTAACATTAGAATATATAATAACTTTTACTCCAATTTTTTCTAAAGCATCTATTTTTTTATTTAGCATGACTTCATCATAATTTTTATCAGCTTTACTAATTATTACACATGCTGATATTTTAAAATAATTAGCGTAACTAATAAATTTATCAATAAGCAAACTAGAAAAATTAGGTTCACTTGTAGACATAATAATAGCAACTTCATCGACGTTAGCTATGCTTGGTCTAATTAGGTAATTCTTACGATCTAATATATCGCAAATAACTAATTCATGCTCATCAACTATAACTATATCGCCAACAACTGGTTTGATTTTTTTATGACGAAATAGGCCACGCGGTTTGACTAATAGCTGGGTGTTATTTTCTAAAAGAACACTATACGTTCCATATTGGGAAGATAAAATAATTGCTTTCATGTTATTTTTTAAATAAACGGCTAAATAATGATTTCTTTTCTTTAATTAAATCTGGATTACGTAAAATACGTTCAATATCTTTACGCATATCTTTAACAGTTTTATATCTTTCTTGTGGGTTCTTTTTACAAGCTTTTAAAATAATTCTTTCGATTTCTTTTGGTGTTGAAGGAATATATTTTCTTGGGGAAGGGAACTTATCTTTGATATGACGTATAGCGACACTAACAGGTGTATCATCCTCAAAAGGTACACGTCTTGTAATCAGTTCAAAGAAAGTAACACCTAACGAATAGATATCACTTTGATATGAAGCTTGTTGTCCACGAGAAATCTCAGGAGCAAGATAATGAACCGAACCAATAATAGTTTCGCTTCTTGTTAAACGAGCGGAATTTTCAAAAGTGGCAATACCAAAATCTCCCAATTTGATCGTTCCATCCGCAGTTAAATAAACATTTTGCGGCTTAATATCACGATGAATTACACTATGTTCATGAGCATGCGCTACAGCAGATGTAAGTTGATACATAATATCGCAAGCTTCTAAGAAACCAATACTTCTCTTATCTAAAATATCACGAAGATTTTGTCCATTAATAAATTCATTAGCCATATAAGGACGACCTTCATATGTTCCTAAATTAATGACACGAACAATATTAGGATGTGACAAAGAAGCCGCAGCGCGCGCTTCCCTTTCAAAACGAGATAAATTTATTGGATTCCCCATCATATCGCCTTTAATAATTTTTATTGCTATTGGTTTTTTAGTAATAATATCAGTTGCGCCATAGACAACAGACATTCCGCCTTCGCCTATTTTACGTTCAATACGATAGCGATCATCAATTAAATCATTAATATTCATCTTTTTGTACCTCCCACATTGCAACACAGGCATTGTCTTTTCCACCATTTTTATTTGCGGTATCAATTAGTAAATCACATTTTTCATAAATACTCATTGATGTAGTTAAGATAGTAAGCATTTCTTCTTCGCTTACCGCATTATATAAACCATCAGAGCAAAGCATAATGCGATTATTATTATAACGATAATAATCTATTTCAAAATTCAAATTTTTATATAATCCCAAAGCGTTTGTTAATATATGTCTTTGAGGATGTTTATCCATATCTTCTAATTTAATTCGATTCATATGGTATAAATAATTTACATATGTTTCATCTTCTGTTAAACGAATAACACTATCATCGATAATATATGCTCTTGAGTCTCCAACACTAACGATAAATAAAGCGTTTTTGCGAATCAAAGCCAAAGTTAACGTTGTACCCATTTTAGCAAATTTTTCATCATTATTGGCTAAATCAAATACAGCTTTATTTGCTTTTTTAATTGTCTTTTTTAAAAACAAGCGAACATCCATGTTGTTTAAAAAGCGATCAATTTTTTTAAACTCAGAAGTAATAACCTCACAAGTTATATTCGCAGCAACATCACCTTTATTATGCCCTCCCATACCATCACAAACAAAAAGCAAAGCATCACCACTAGCGTTAGTCATCGCCATAGCGACATCTTCATTTGTTTTACGTACAGTCCCAATATCTGTTTTATAGCAATAAAAACCTACTCTTTCATTCATTGTTTTGATGTTTGGCACGAAGTTGTCCGCATGCTGCATCAATATCTGTGCCAAATTCCTTTCTAATAGTTGCAGTAACACCATTTTTAGTTAAACGATCTAAGAACGCATGAACATTATTAGAACGTTGATAGCCATTTTCATTAACTGGATTATACGGAATTAAATTAACATAAGCTAATGTTCCTTTAATTAGTCTTGATAATTCATCAGCGTGTTCCATTTTATCATTGACATCTTTAAGCAAAATATATTCGAAAGTAACTCGTCTTCCAGCAATTTTTTCATATTCTTTAACAGCAGGAATTAACTTTTCTAATGGATGAGCACGATTAATTGGCATAATTCGTGAACGTATCTCATTATTAGGAGCATGAAGGGAAATAGCTAAATTAATCTGTAATCCTTCATTTGCATACTTAATAATCTTGTCTGGTAATCCACATGTAGAAACTGTAATATGTCTTGCCCCAATTGCTAATGCTTTCGGATGATTAATAATTCTTACAAAATCCATAACATTATCATAATTGTCAAATGGTTCCCCTGTACCCATAACAACAACATGAGTTACCCTTTGATTATTGCCTTCCAGGAAAAGTAAGTCATTCATTACTAATACCTGTCCAACCATTTCTTCAACAGTTAAATTTCTTTTTCTTTTTAGTAGTCCTGAGGCACAAAATGAACAGCCCATATTGCAGCCAACTTGGGAAGAAACACATATGACATTACCATAGTTGTAGCGCATTAATACAGTTTCAACTTTATCGTTATCTTTCATATTAAGCAAACACTTAATTGTTCCATCACTGCTAACTTGTTTTAAATAAATTGTCGGCTTTGTAAGTTCAAAATCACGCTTTAAAACTTCACGGAATTTTAATGAAACATCAGTCATTTCATCAAAACTAGTTGCTTTTTTTTCATAAATCCAAGTATATAATTGAGTCGCTCGATACTTTTTTTGATCAAGAGATATCATTAATTCTTCTAACTTGTGTATTTCTTGTCCATATAAATTAATCATTAATATCACTAACCTTTCTATTATTTTAGCAAATAATAGAATTAATTCATAGATATAATAACCTAAAATTTAATTAAAAAAAGACCAAATTTGTTTGGCCTTTAATAATTTGTTAATTTTTGTGGTGATCGTGACAATGACAGCATTCATGATGGTCGTGGTCATGATCGTTATGATGTTCATCATGATGTTTAGTAGTTAAACATCTTTCGCCACATACACATACTTTGCCACATCCCGCACTTTTACCATTACAGCAAACATGTTGATGTCCACATTCACACATTTTTTCTTCGTTAGCTTTTTGTTTCATTTTTTCTTCGAATCCTGCAAAAGCATTGCCTTCAAATAACTCTTCATCAGAAAAATCTTCGTCTTCGTCAATATCTTCTTCATCCTCATCTTCATCGTAATCATCTTCATCATGGGGCTCATCAGGGAAGAAAGCAGGATAATCATTATTTAATTTTTCATAATAATGACCTTCATCAACATAAACAAATTGAACGTGAGCATTTAAAATATAATCAAGCATACTTTCCATTAAGTATTTAGCTACATTTGCCTCAAAAGGATGATATTTATGAGGCGCATAAACACGCATTAAAACATGCCATGATGTTTGATCTACACCGGCATGAAATAATCTTAAATCTCCTGAATGAAAGAAAATTTCATCTTCACTTGTTTCAAATAAATTTGCAATTTGTTTCGTATGCATTCTTGAATAATCCATTAACATATAATGGTTCATACCTATAACTTCAATTGTAATCATTTTTGTTCACTCCTTAATCTAAAGCA
>CAKPAV010000183.1 GCA_934133115.1 uncultured Bacilli bacterium | reverse complement strand
AAGAAAAAGACACTTCTATTGCTTGGGATGATATTAATTATTTAAATGATATCGTTTCATCAAATAGTTTAATGAAACTTGATGGAAATAATTTCCGTTACATTGGTTCAGACACATTTAAATTATTTAATGCCTTAACATCCGCTAAATCGATGGGTAACCTTGATATTGAATATATTGATTTTGAAATTGACGCAACTGGATTTAAGTCTGCTCATGCAAAATTTGAAGATAGTTATGAAATTGCTGGACGTCAAATTGTTTGGTATGAAGCATTTGTTAAAATCGCTGAAGGTAATGATATCACTCTTCCTACACCTTTAGAAGAAACAAGTGATACAAGCGATATTCGAAAAACGTTTAGTTATTTTAAAGATACTTTCTCTGTTAAAATGTATGATGACCGTGATAAGAGTAATGTAACTAATGTTACTTTTTCTAATGTTGCGAGTAACAAATATATCTTAAGAGAAGAAAAGACATTAAAACCTGGTTCATTAGAAGAATATAACAATAAAAGAACCGGTTTTGGTGTTAATAAAAATAATGAAGTTGTAGAATTTATGATTAATTCAGTAGGCGATGTCTTTGCTTTAAGTGAACCAAGAAGTGATATTTCTATTACTGATGTTCTTAACATGAATATTAGTGAAAATTTATTTAAGAAATCAACCATGGATGGTGTTCCTTGCTATAGTTTAAGAACAAGTTTATTAAAAGTTGATGACAACTTACTTGGCTATAATCACTTAAAAGATTTCCGTCCAATGTCATTAAAGATTTATTTTACTGATAATAAAGCAATCAAACCAACAAGTTATAATTATCGATATAGTTATAATGATGGTCAATCAACGGGATCAGAAACCGTTGAATTTACTGGTATTGGCGCTGATGAAGTAGAAATTGATGAAACATTAGCAAGTAAGATTGCTGAATTAACAACTTACCAAGAACCTTCTACTTGGGAAATGGAAGAAAATGTTTATGAAACATTAATCTCTTTCTTAGGTAAAGAAAAAGCTGTTTTAGTTCCATATATATATGAAAAAGAATTATTTGGAAAATGGTACGCTATTACAACTAATATTGTTAATGGTAAACCAACAAGACTATCTATTTATTTACCAGATACATACATTGATTTTGATGATGAAACAAATTATATGCAACGATTAGAAGATAAAATCAAACAAAATTCACACTTTGTTAAAGATATTGATTCTAAAGGAAAGACCATTTATTACTACGAAGATGGCGATGCTTATACATTGGCTATTGCATTAAGCAATAATCCAAAAAGTGGAATTGAAGTTTATATTCCAGATTAATGAAGGGAGACTTACTAATATGAATTCAAAATTAAAAATATTATTAGCTTGTTCTATTTTTGTTATTTCCGGTTGTTCTAAACCTTCTAATAGTACAAGTAATAGTGGGCATCAAAATACACCTTCTGATTTCTATAATTACTTACCTCAAGAGAAAAATGAAAATTACTTATATCGATATTTAACATATGTTGGTCTTCATGGTAATTACACTTTGACTTATGATATTGAAGGCACAGAATGTTATGACTTATTTAATGAAGAGTATTATTATATGTCTATTTTAAATAATGGCGGTGTTCTTCTTCCTTATTATGACCAAAGCGAAATAAAAGGCAATGTTGTGTATCGTTACGAATTAAACAATAATAATATCAACCTTCTATTGCCGGAAAATGGTATTTCAACTGAAAAATATTATGTAGATAGCATTAACGAGATAAGTTATTTTTCCTTGTTAGCGGATAAAACTGATCCAAGATATCTTATTTCTCATGATTCATTTATTTATAACAAAACTGATGGTAAATACTACTCTAATAGTGTAACCTTAAATTCCCTATTAACAATTGCCGTTGGTTATTCTAGTTTAGTATTTAATGGATTAGTATCTGGTGTATCATTTGATTTCTTAAATAGCGGAGATATCTCATACACTATTTACATGACTGGATTAGATGAAAATGGAGAACAATATTCTTCTAAAGTAACAACTGCAAGATTTTCAAATGTTAATGGTTCAAAAATAGATTCATTAGAAACATTTAAAAAAGATTTTGCTTTTAAAGAAACATTAAATGAATCTAGTGAAAATTTATTTGCCTCTACTTCTTTAGCTACTCATAGTGTTGTTGAACAACAAGTTGGTAATGAAGAAAAAGAAACAATTTTAAATAGCAATTTAAAATATAACGCTAATTTCATTAATATTGATACTAATGATCTTGCAAATAATAGAAATTATTCTTATGTTTATAAAAACAAAGAAAATGTCGCTACTGTTGTGGGAATTAATGGCTTAAACGAAGTCATTGAAGATGCATCTGATGTTTCTTGGAATGATTTAATTAAACCTAGTGATGTGTTTGATCACAAAGCCTTCCGAAAAATAAGTGACAATACTTATCGATACTTTGGTTATCATAGTGAAGCATTATTTTATTCATTAACATATTTAAGCTTTGAAATGGCAATTAAGAGTTTAGACATTGTAGTAGAAAATAATTCTATTAAAGAAATGAATGTTGCTTTATATCGCAATGTATCTGATGAAGATTCTAGTTATATATCAACTTTTATCAAAGTAACATTCTCAGAAAATCCAACAATTATTGAACCAGCACCATTTACTATTACTACCGAAAAAGAAATTGAAGATAATAATAAAATTAGTCTAGCATTTAATAAAATTAAATCTGGCAACAATTTTGAAGCAATAATTGAAGATTATGGTTCTTATACAAATATAAAAACCAAAATGATTGTGGCTGATAACATTGTTTACTTTGAACAATATGAAGAACTATCTACAACTGTTATTAGTTCTCGTGGTTTTGTTGAAAAAGAAGGAAAAGTAATTCCATTTACTGTTGAAACTAATAATCAAGGAGAAAAGACTCCAAAAGCACTTAATTCAGGAATCGTAGGAAAAACATTAAATGACTACATTGGATTTAGTTTAAGTTCTGTAGTATTTACACTTAATGGTAACACTATCGTTCCTAAAACTAATGTAATTGATATAGCTAATTATATGTTTCCACAATTCTTTTCAAATTTCTCATTAGGTTATATGACTGTGGATACATTAAAAATGAACTTAAATAGTAATAACGAAATTACAAAAATTTTATATAACTATAGTCGTCCTGTCGGAGATGGTTATCAATCTTACGAAGGAAAAGAATCTATTACATTTTCAAATTATGGTACTGCAAAGTTAGGACCTAACCTAACTAAAAAAATAAACGCATTATAATAAAAGGAGCAAAGGTTTATGAAAAAAGGAAAATTATTAATCTTAATGTTATTACCTCTTGCACTTGCAAGTTGTAATAACCAAACATCCAACTCATCAACAGGAAGCACATCAACTTCATCTAGTACCTCACAAGAAATTCTTCCTACCGATATTGACGTACAAGTTAATGGAGAATATGTTCTAAATAATGATATCTATGATGTTTTAGTAGGTACTGAAATTTCTTTTACTAGCAAAGTTATACCTGAAAATGCCACAAACAAGGAAATTATTTATACTCTCTCAGGAAATGACAAAGACAAAGTGTCTGTTAGTAAAGACAAAATCAAATTTCTTAAGGCCGCTGATGAAATTAAAATAACTATTTCGGTTGAAGGAACCTCCGTTAAAAAAGAATTAATATTTAAAGTTTCAACTTTAGAATCTAGATTCTTATCATCTTTAAAAACTATTAAAGACACAACCAAAGCAGCGGAATTAAAAGCAAGTAAAGTAACATTCCAAAATTCTTCTGATAGTGTAATAACCGCAGAATTATTTAAAAATGAATTAATTCAAACAACTACTTCTGGTTTAAAAATTGTTAAACAAATTAAAAACAATACTTACTATGAATATCGTTTTGATGATGAATATTTAATTGATTTTGTAATAGAAGATGTAACAAATGAAAATAGACAAGATGTACAACAAAAAGTAAATTATATTTTTGCTAATAACCAATATGGTTTTTATACAATCTTATTTGGAGA
>CAKPAV010000182.1 GCA_934133115.1 uncultured Bacilli bacterium | reverse complement strand
ACATAGTACCTAAAGAAAGTGGCGTAGGTGCTTAGTATGTCCAAGTTATCTAATTTAAAAAAGAACTATATATTTAATATGGTAGTAGTGGTCGTTGAATCAATTATTACATTACTTTTGACGCCAATTATGGCGCGAGCTTTAGAATCTTCTGGCACGGGTATATATAGTTATACTTATTCCCTTATTACAATGTTTACTTTAATAGGTGCTTTAGGAACTTCTACCCATGCGCAAAGAAAAATTGCCATGAATTTAGATAACAAAGATGAGTATTCTAAAATTTTTTGGGAGATATTTATTCTTCGACTAATTTTCGTAATGCTTTCTTTTTTAATTTTTCTTTTAACAATTTTATTATTAAACAAATATGTAATGTTCTTTATTATCCAAATACCATATTTTTTGTCATCTATTATTGATATAAGTTGGCTTTATGAAGGATTAGAAAAATTTAAAAGATTAGCGCTTAAAAATCTAATGTTTAAAATTATCGGTGCTGTTTTAGTTTTATTATTAGTGCATAATAAAGATGATTTGTGGATTTATTTGTTGATATTATCTTTATCATCACTTTTAGGTCAAGTTGTGTTATGGATGAATATTGGTAAATATGTGAATAAAGTTAAGATATCCGAATTAAACATTAAAAGACATTTTAAAGATATATTGATGTATTTTGTTCCAACGATTGCTTATCAATTCTATTCATTAATTGATAAAATTCTTTTGGGACTCCTAAGCAGTGAAGAAGAAACAGGATATTATGAAAAGGCTCAACAAATAGTGGCTTTTTGTGCCACATTATTTAATGCCTACAATGTAGTAATAAGATCAAGAATATCATATTTATTTATGAAAAAAGATCAAAAAGAAATTGATGATAAAATCACAAAATCTTTATCTTTTGTTTTTGGATTATCTTTACCAATAGCGTTAGGAATTGTTGGTATTGCTAATAATTTTGTTCCGTGGTATTTAGGAGAAGGATTTGAAAAAGTGGCGCTGCTTTTAATGATACTAGCGCCAGTTGTAATAATAATGGCTTTAAGAATGTGTATAGGCTCAATTATATATACACCATTTGGCTTACAATCTAAATCTAATATTGCGGAAGTTGTTGCAGCTGTGTTTAATTGTGTATTAACTGCTATATTAATTCCACTTTTTGATTCTATCGGAGCATCTATTGCTTCAATTTGTGCTGAATTATTAGTGCTAATATTGTTTGTAATTTATGCGCAAAAACATCATTATTTAAATTTAAAAGAAGTTTTGAAAAACATATATAAATATGTCATTTCCGCTCTTATCATGTTTGTTGTTGTTTATTTTATTGGTAAAGTCTTAGAAGGAGCATTATCAACTATTATTCAAATACTTGGTGGCGCTGCTATTTATTTCTTGTTGCTTTTACTCTTAAAAGATAAGATTTTTTACGAAACAATAAAATCTTTATTTTCTACTAAGAAAGAAGGTATTATAAATGAATAATAAAATAAGTGTATTGTACTTTGTTGATTGCTTGGAACATGGTGGAATACAATCACTATTATTAGAAATTGTTAAACATTTACATAATAATTTAGACATTTCATTCTTAGTGTTTGAGTCAGACAAAAAAGAAGTATTAGAAGATGTAATGGCTAGTTACGGCTGTACTATTTATAAAATTCCTAGTTTAGTGAAACATCCTCTTAAATGTTTTCGTGCATGCGATAAAATTTTTAAAAATCATCATTTTGATATATTACATTGCCATTCTTCATCTAAATCTGCTATTCCTTTAAAAGCTGCTAAAAAAAATAATGTTAAAGTGCGTATTGAGCATGTACATAGTGATCGTTTTCAAACAAATAATTTTATAAAAACATTATTTGGAAAAATGCTTATTAATCCAACATGCAAGTACGCAAATTATTATATGGCTTGTTCTAACTCGGCAAGTAAATGGATGTTTAAGAATAAATATACAAAAACAAACAAACCAATAATCATTAAAAACGCTATTGAGATAGATAGATTCGCTTATAATACTACTAATCGCAATGCAATTAGAAAACAATATGGAATTGATAAAAATGAATTTGTCGTTGGACATATTGGGCGATTCATAGAAGTAAAAAATCATTATTTTCTGTTAAATGTTTTTAAGGAAGTTCTAATACAAAATAATAATTCTCGACTTTTATTAGTTGGAGTAGGACCATTAATGGAAAAGGTAAAAGAAAAAGCAAACCAATTAGGAATTGTAGATAAAATTATATTTGCTAATTATCAAGATGATACCTCAAATTTTTATTCAGCTTTTGATGTTTTTGTTTTACCTAGTTTATTTGAAGGCTTGCCGTTTGTTGGTATTGAGGCTCAAGCAGCGGGATTACTATGTTACTTTTCTAGCAATGTTTCTAGTGAAGTTGTTGTTTGCCCTAAGCAAAGTTTTTTACTTGATTTAAAGGATTCTCCTAAACTTTGGGCAAATAAAATTATTGAAAATGGTCTAAATCATAATAGAGAAGAATCATCAATACTTATGAAAAATGCCGGATATGAGATTAATGAAGAAACAAATAGATTATATGAATTTTATTTAAAAAATCTTAACTTATAATAAAATATGCGATTAAATTATTTATATAATTTAATTTTATGTTAAAATAAGGTGCTTGAATGGAAGGTGTTAACAAATGGATGAAAGTAAAAACAAATATAATTTTACTTTTAAAATGTTGTTAGTAACATTAAAAAGACAAATCTTAACGATTATATATTTCGTTGTATGTTTTACAATAATAGGAGCGGTTTACTCTTATAAATTTTATACTCCAAGTTATGAATCTACAGGCTCTGTAGTTGCAGAAACTTTAAATGATAATATTTATAATGCTTTTTCTAATGTTGTTAAAGCAAAGGTGCCTCAATTAGTTGTTGAAGAATTAAAAAGTAAAGATATTACAGATAAAGGCAAAACAATATCGATAAAAGACATTGAAAATGGTGTCACTATTCAAGAAAAACCCACATCTTATAATTCATATACTCTTGATATTAGTTTTCATAATAAAAATGATAATATTACAAGCACAATTTTAAATATCGTTTTAAAACAAGCGTGCATAACTTTTAATGATGAAACATCGTCAACAGCAAAATTAACGAAATTTGCTGTTCATCATGAAGCAACGAATCCTGTAGTAATTACTAAACCAATCGTGAAAATGGCATTATTTGTTGCTGTTGGATTAGGATTAGGAGTTATCTTTGCTTTAGCAAATGGATGCTATAAATATAAAATTAATTCGACATATGAATTGCAAGATTTAGATATTTTAACATTGGAAATTGAAACGAGAGGTGAAAAAAATGAATAAAGAAGAATTAAAATTCATTCAAAAATTCAATAAAAAATCATTTGAAGACTCCGTTATAAAATTAACCAATAATATTGAAACATTTGCTCAAGGGTCAAAGATTATCGCTATTACCTCTGCTTCTGATTGCTTTTATGAAACTATCCTTAGTTATTATTTGGCTAAAGCATATGTGGATAATAATAAAAAAGCTCTTGTAATTGAAACTAACTATGTAGAACCATTATTACAAGATTTACTTGTTAACCTTGATGAACAAATAAAAGATGATGGTAATGAAATAATAAAATTAAACAATGGCATTGATGTTGTGTTTTCCAAAAAGACAAAATTTAGCGCGGAAGCATTGCATTCTAAAACTTTTGAAGATCTTGTAAAGAATGCCGAAAAAGCATATGATTACATAATTTTGCTAGTAACGCCATTAAAACTTAATAATGATTTATTTGCTTTAAATAAAGTCGTTGATGTATCTTTATTAGTTGCTAAAAAAGATAAAACGGTCTTAGCAGATTTATATCAATCAGTTGAAAAAATAAAAATCAATAAGTTACCATTTTTAGGTGTAACACTAATTAAATAAAATATAAAGAAATATAAAGGAGTAACAAACAATGAATAAAAAAGTATATATCGCAATGAGTGCTGACTTAATACATAACGGACATATTAACGTTATCAATGAAGGAACTAAATTAGGAGACGTTTATA
>CAKPAV010000181.1 GCA_934133115.1 uncultured Bacilli bacterium | reverse complement strand
AACAAAAAATTAAAGTTTATGCCCCTAAAATCATCGATGTATCACATCGTGATGCCAAATTTTAAAGAAGTGAGAGTGTAAATATGTTAACACAAAAACAAAAAAGACAATTAAAATCAATCGCTATGACCGAAAATGCGTTATATCAAATCGGAAAGAACGAAATTAGCGATAATACTATTGATATGTTAGACAAAGCTTTAACCGCCAGAGAACTAGTTAAAATTAGTGTTTTAAATACCGTTGTTTCCCCAATTCGTGAACTTGCTTTAGATTTAGCGGGCGCCTTAAAAGCAGAAGTAGTACAAATCATTGGACATATGATTGTCTTATACCGTAAAAATCCTAATAAAACAATTATTGAATTAGGTAAATAAGATGAGTCGTATATTAATTTTTGGTGGAAGTTTTGATCCTATTCATAATGGCCATATCAAAGTAGCTAACAAAGTTAAGAAGAACCTGCAAATAGATAAGGTCTATTTTGAACTTGCTGCCTCGCCTCGATGGAAAACACCAAATGTGAGTTCTAAAGATCGTTTAAATATGCTAAAACTTGCTATTGAAGGTATTAAAGGCTTTGATATTGATACTTATGAATTAGATTCTAATAAAGAGATTAATTATTCTATTGATACAGTTAAGTATTTTAAGAATAAGTTTCCTAATGATGAGATATTTTTTCTTATTGGTTACGATCAGGTTAATAAGTTGCATGATTGGTATAAAATTGATGAACTTGCTAGTCTTGCTCATTTGATAGCCTATAATCGTAAAGATAATCAAAAACTTAATGAAGAAAATATTATTAAGTATCATGTCCAAATAGTAGAAGGACCATATTATAATATCTCTTCAACGATGGTAAGAGAATTTAAATCCATAGAAGTAAATAAGAACGTTTTAAGATATATGCTTGATAATCGCTTATATTACGCCTCTAAGGCTCAAAGCTTTCTAAGCGTTCATCGATATGACCACTCTATAGAAGTCGCTCTACTAGCCTTAGAAATAGCCAAATCAAACAAATTAAACAAACTCAATGTGTTTAAAGCGGCTTTACTTCATGATATCGGTAAAGATATAAAAGAAGAAGAGTCTTTAAAGATAATGCAAACTTATTTTAAAGAATATATGGATTTACCGCATTATGCTTATCATCAGTTTGTTGGCTCTTACTTAGCTAAAAAAGAATTTGGTGTTTCTAATATTGGAATAATAGAAGCGATTAAATATCATTGTACAGGTAACTCTAATATGGGAAATATTGCTAAAGTAGTTTATGCATCTGATAAGATTGAACCAACAAGAGGATTTGATTCATCTATGCTTATTAAAGGCTGCATTGAAAACTATGAAACTGGATTTATAAAAGTACTAGAAGCAAATAGAGAATACTTACTAAGCAAAAACGCAAACATTAATGATAAGTTAACAAATGCCTGTATGAGTTACTATTTAAACAAATAGTCAATAAGTTAATATAATACTAAGTCATTACTAAGTAGTAGTGGCTTTTTTATTTTGTATTAGTAAATTGTTTTATAATCTAAAAATAGTAGTAGTTAAATTAATTTCTTAAATAGTAGGCTTTCTATTAAGTGATAAGATTTTTGCTTAAGCGTATTAGTAAAGATTATTTGATTACTGATATAACGAAATTAAGCATCAATAATATTTAAGTATTTACACTATGATAAATTCTATTAGAAGTAGTTAATTTGATGAGTACTGACAAAGTTTTACAAAAAAAGCGCCTTATTTTCTTAGTAATAGCACTTCGCATAATGTATATTATGTTAACCAAATAGACTAAAAAGCGCGATTATATCGACATTTTAATTTTTAAATAAACTTGATATAATCGCTAAAAATTAAACTTTTCCACACAATTTATTCGACTATTTATTTACTAAATAACTACTAAATAATTACTAAAATGTATTTTACTCAATATAATAGTACTTTTTTTAATCCACTTTTTAATAATGCTATTTGCTGATCGCTTAACCTTAATTTGTTTGCTCCTTGTTCATTAGAGTTGATTATCGGACGTACATAAATTCGTAATTTATCTAATGAGCGTATTTGATTAAGCACTGCTAAAGTTTCATGTTCAGTTACTATTCCGGATATGTTTCCTAGGTTTACATCACTTGCTGGATTCGCACCATGACGATTACTTTTTAAAGGACAGACAACCACTAACGGATTGTTTGCTTTGCTATCCACTAACACAACACCATAATGACGATTAGAAAATTCGCAGTTAACATTTACTCCCCAATCAAACTCATAAATGTCTCCAACACGCATTTCTAAATTGGGACTATAATTCTCCTGGTAAGTAATATACTCTAATTGCCTTTTAACCCATTCTAGTTGTTGCTTGAGATTGTTAAGAGCGGTATACTTCTTTTTGTTTTCTTCTGACAAATAATTTGCTTCATCACATTTGAAACGAATAAGTTTACTATATGACATTTTTTTCACCTCATTATTATATAGTGAAAGAAAATTCATTTTTCGAAAAAAATTTTGAAAAAAATAAAAAAGCAGTAGTTAAACTGCTTTTAGACGTTTACTTAAATATTTAATAATTGATTCACCAATAATGACAATAATTACAATTTCAATGATGATAGCAATTAAGTTTGCCATATCTAGTATGCTGAATGAACTATAAATCATTAATCCAACGCTTCTTCTTACTTGACATAAATATTCGCCAGTAACCATTACTTTAAAACCTAATCCAATCGTTTGAAGTAAGCAAGTAACAATGCTAGGAAACATAAGTGGTAAATAAATTTTAATGAATTTTGCCCATTTACTTGCATCAGTAACATGCAGTTCCAACACGATATTTTGATCCATATTATCAATAGATGCTATTGTTGCTTCTAACATAACAGGCATTGTTACTAAAAAGCAAATAAGCATAGGTCGAATAATATGAGCACTACTACCGCGAATTATAATAAAAATGTAAATGGCTACCGCTACTAATGGCGAAGCTTTCATAATTATAATAATCGGACGAAGGAAGCTCATAATTAGGCGATTATAATAGTATAGAAGCGCGATAATTAGTGAAATGATTAAAGATACTACTAATACTCCAAAAAGCCTTAAAAACGTGTATATGAAGTTCAGAATTGTATCTTTGCTTGTAATGTTATTAATAAAACAAGTTGAAATATCTTTAACAGTAGGATATATTTGTGGATCTTGCTTTTGATAACTAACTAAAGCAATTAAAGAGACTAATAAAATAATAGAAAATAATGAGACAATTTTACTACTTATTGAGGTAGAAGTTTTCATTTGGAAGTTTTCCGCCCACATTAGCGCTTAATCCTAAGTTAATCATCGCATTAAAATATCCTTCTACTAGTTCTTTTTCATTTTTGAATGATTTATATCCGCAGTTAGGGATAGCTTTAGTTAATAGTGCTTCCTTAAATGTTCCAGTAACTTTTTCGGCATTTTTAGCGGTTGTACCAACATCTTTTGTTACTAATTCGATTGAAGCATCTATTTCTTTTAACGTTGGCTTTAATTCTTCGTATTTAGAAATCTTTACAAACATTGCACTTTGTGGATAAGAATCTAAACTAGTTGCAGTTTTCCAAAAATCAAGTAATGGTTTAACATATACTCCTTCTAAGTTAAGACTAGAAATATTTGGTTGAGCGGATATAACATAATCAGCAGTTCCACTAGAAAATGCTGAATTTGCCATTACAACATTATCAACGTATTCAATAGTTATATCGTTACTTAAATTAGTACTTGATATTACGGTATTCAAAATAATATCAGGGGTACTACCTTTTCCATAACTGGTAACTGTTTTTCCTCTTAAGTCATCAATTGTTTTGACTTCTTCTCTTGATAATAAATAAATATTATCCCAAACAATCGTGCGATATAGACCATATGTAGGATTTGCTTCCTTATTGTAACGCATAGCGCCTAAATTGATTGGGGCGATAATTATATCTTTATCACCACTAGCGAAAGCGGCTGCTAAAGGTTGAGGACCACTAACGACTTCAACATCATCCATATGATTAATTGCATAATTACTAATGGCTATAGTTGGAGTACCATTTGG
>CAKPAV010000180.1 GCA_934133115.1 uncultured Bacilli bacterium | reverse complement strand
TTTTTATCAGTGCAGAATGGTGTTAATGGGGTAGATCCATTATAAATTGAAGAACATCCAGTTGCGTTAGCGACAAGCATGTCTTTACCAAATAATTGAGAAGCCAAACGATAATAAGGAGTTTCACCACAACCAGCACAAGCGCCTGATACTTCAGTATAAGGCATTAAGAAACTTGCACCCTTAACTGTTGTAACTGGGAATTTATCTGTTTTATATTCAACATGTTTGAATAAGTATTCTGCAGCTTCTTCTTGTGGGAATTGAGTCTTAGCTTCAACCATTTCAAGAGCTTTTTTACCCATCTTACCTGGACATTGAACAACACATAATCCACATCCAACACAGTTCTTTGGTGAAACTTGGATACGGAATTTTAATCCTTTAACATTTGGTCCGCCCATTGCGTCCATTAAATCATCTTTAGCAATGCTTGGCATGTTAGCTACTTCTTCTTCATTTAATAAGAATGGACGAATTGTAGCGTGAGGGCATACGAATGCACATTGATTACATTGGATACAGTTTTCTTTATTCCATACTGGGACATTATCGGCAATAGAACGTTGTTCACGATAAGTAATATCGTTTTTCATTGTACCATCTAATAACTCCCATTCAGTGAATTTAGATACTGGTAAATCATCACCATCAAGTGAACCAATTACATTGACATAACTATCAAAATAATCATCACCAGTTTTATTTATAACACGAGCAACACTTAAATTAATCCATTCTGGATCAACTTTAATTTCACGAAGTCCTTCTGCACCAGCATCAATAGCCTTGTAGTTCATTTGGACAATTTCGTCACCTTTTTTAGCATAACTCTTTTTAGCAAATTTCTTCATCCATTCTTGCGCATCAGCATATGGCATGATGTTTTGATTTAAATAGAAGAATGAAGCTTGTAATGTTGTATTAGTATGACGTCCCATACCAATTTCTTTTGCAATTTTATTTGCATCAATTACGTAAAATTTTGCTTCTTTTTCCGCTAATTGGTGTTTCATTCTATTTGGCATTGATTTAATTAATTCTTCATCAGTTAAATCAGTATTTAATAAGAATGTTCCGCCTTTTTTCAAGTTCTTTAACATATCAAACTTGTACATATATGTATCAAGTGAGCAAGAAATGAAATCAGCATTTTGAACATAATAAGTTGAGTGAATTGGTGTCTTACCAAAACGTAAGTGAGAACGAGTTACGCCACCAGCTTTACGTGAATCATAAGCAAAATACGCTTGAGCATATTGATGGGTAGCATCTCCAATAATTTTAATAGATGATTTATTAGCAGAAACAGTACCATCAGATCCTAATCCATAGAATAAACATGATGTATAATTTGCTTTAACATGGAATGATTCATCAACAGGTATAGATAAATGAGTAACATCATCATTAATACCCACAGTGAAACTTGTCCATGGTTTTTCTATATCTAAGAAATCATAAACAGCTTTAACATGTTTTGGTTGAGTATCTTTTGAGGATAAACCATAGCGTCCACCAACAAGTACATCAACTTTACGTCCCATTTGTTCTAAAGCCGCAACAACATCTAAGTATAATGGTTCACCAGTAGCACCCATTTCCTTAGTACGATCTAATACCGCAATCTTTTTAACAGTATCAGGAATAACACTTACTAAGTGTTTAGCAGAGAATGGACGATATAAGTGTACTTTAACAAGACCAACTTTTTGTCCTTCTTTTACTAATTCATCAATTACTTCTGTTGCAGTTTCAGTAACAGAACCCATAGCGATTATAATTTTAGTAGCGTCTGGTGCACCATAATATGTGAAAGGTGCATAATTGCGTCCTGTTAATTCACTTGCTTTTTTGAAGTATTCATCAGCAATATCAACAATTTTATTAAAATGAGCATTTTGTGCTTCTCTACCTTGGAAGTAGATATCATCGTTTTCTGCTCCACCTCTAGTTACTGCATGAGTATGAGGGTTTAATGCACGAACGCGGAATCTATTAAGTGCATCATAATCAATTAAATCCTTCCAAGCACTTTCATCAACAAATTCGACGTTTTGAATTTCATGTGATGTTCTAAATCCATCAAAGAAATGCATAACTGGCGCTTCAGATTTAATAGCAATCAAATGCGCTACTGGAGCTAAATCAGCAATTTCTTGTACTGAATGTGAACAAATCATTGTAATACCAGTTTGACGTACAGCATAGACATCTTGATGATCGCCAAAAATAGATAATGATCTTGTAGCTAATGAACGAGCAGATACATGTAATACTGCTGGCAAAAGTTCACCAACCCATTTGTAAATATTAGGAATCATCAACAACAAACCTTGAGAAGCTGTATATGTTGTAGCTAATGCACCAGCTTGTAATGCACCATGAACTGTACCAGATGCACCAGCTTCAGATTGCATTTCAACAACCTTTACAGTATTTCCAAAATAATTTAGCTTCCCTTGCGAAGAATAAACATCAACAAGTTCAGCCATAGGGGATGATGGTGTAATAGGGTAAATACCTGCCACCTCAGTGAATGAGTAAGAAGCAAGTCCTGCCGCTGTATTACCATCAACGGATAAAAATGTTTTTTTAACTTCCATAATGACCTCCAATAAAAAACCATTATAAGTATACAATACTTATAAGAAAAATTAAATATTAAAAATCTAAAGTGTACATTTTAATCGCATTTTCATATATTTTATTGGTGATTATATGCGTGGATATATTGAAATATCAAAAAATCAGCTTATCGAGAATTATAAAAACATTAAAGAAAAAACAAATAAAGATGTTATTTGTGTTATAAAAAGTAATGCTTATGGACATGGGCTACTTGAAGTTGCAAAAATACTTGCTCCTTTATCTCCAAAGATGTTTGCAGTTTCCACAATTGAAGAATGCATGTTAATAAGAAAAAGTCTAATTTTTATTCCTATTTTATTGTTAGGTAGTTGCGATAATTTAGCTTATGCATCAAATTTTAGAATAACGTTAACAATAATTAGTATTGATTATTTGAAAGTTTTAAAGAAAGCAAATCTACCGATTTTTGTTCATCTTTTAATAGATACAGGAATGAATCGAGATGGAATAAAACCTAATGAAGTTGAAGAAGCTTTACAAATAATCTCCAAATCAAAGCTTATATTAAAGGGCGTTTTTACCCATTTTGCCTCAATAAATACATATGAAAAACAAAATGAAATTTTTAATAAATGCCTATTAAAAATACCGAACAATAATCTAATTATTCATTCACAAGCAACTTCTACTTTTTTAAAAACTAACGACAATACTACTGCTATAAGAGTTGGATTAGCACTATATGGTTTAGATGAAGTAATTGCATTTACCAAGCCAATTTTAACGCTTAAAGCTAGAGCAATTAATGAAATTAAAATAAACGAATTTGAAATGGTCTCATATAATCAAGAGCCAGTCATTAAAAATGGTTATATTTATACCATACCATTAGGATATGGCGATGGATTATTAAGAAATCATCAACATATTGTAGAAATAGGTGGATTGATTTTGTCACAAATAGGTATAACATGTATGGATCATTTTATGGTATATAGTGATACAAAAATTGATTTAAACGGTGTTTTTGTTATTATTGGTTCACACCAAACTATGAACGATATTGCAAATAAAAATGCCACTATCCCATATGAAATAGCGGCACATTTGTCTAGAAGAATTAAAAGAATAATAGTATAAATTATTGTTTAAGTGTCAATGGATCAAATTCCTGATTAATAATTACATCTTCATCATCATTAATTAAATAAAAATTATATTGACTAATAATATTTTTAAATTCGTTTTCTAAAAAACGTAATGTCATATTTTCATTAGTAAAAATAAAACGATTATTATATAATTTCACTCGAAATGATAGTTTACAACTTTTAGAAATTGCTAATAAAATATATTTTTTATTTAATAGTTCAATAACTTTTTCTTCTGCAACTAAATTATCCATATTAGAGTCTCCTAAAAAAATAAAAAACTGTGTAATAAACACAGCTAATAGCAAGATGGTGAACCATACAGGATTCGAACCTGTGACCCACTGATTAAGAGTCAGTTGCTCTACCAGCTGAGCTAA
>CAKPAV010000179.1 GCA_934133115.1 uncultured Bacilli bacterium | reverse complement strand
GATTAGAATGGTATTTAGATTTAAGAAGATATGGCGGTTGTAAGCATGCTGGATTTGGTATTGGCTTTGATCGTTTATTAATGTATGTAACAGGTATGGGCAATATTCGTGATGTCCAACCATTCCCAAGAACACCAAACAATTTAAAATTCTAGAAGGAGTAAAGTATGGCTGAATTAATTACGGAAGTAAGTGATGAAGAATTAGTTACTAAATTAAGAGCAAAGCGTCGTATACGTGGTCTTTTAATTGTGATTAATTTTGTCTTATTCGGTTATTTAGCCTTTAACATTGGATCAAGTATTGTTGATTTAGTGGAAGCTTCTAAACGTGTAGATGGATTAGTATCATTAAAAGATAAAAGTCCAAAAGAATCACTAGAAATATATAAAGAATATATTAAAAGTGATGATGACGTTATTGGCGGAGACTTTGCTATATATGGTGATAATATTTTACTAACTAAAAATAACTTTGATATTGAAAATATTGATGTTTATCAAAATGTTCAATTAGCAAAGATTCAAGAAAATAAAAGTGATTTAAAGAAAGATATATCTTTAAGTTATACCTCTATCGATAATAAATTTACTACAGGAGTTAATTTATTTAATGATGTGATGGGAAATAAATTACAACCAGGAGATTATTTCTTTTACATTGATTCCACTGATATAAATAACATGGGCAAAATTCTTAAAGTAAATAATGGCTTAGAAATGAAATATGTTAATTATTCTCTTCCAAATGAAGAAGGAGAAAGAGTTAAATCCACTATTTACGCTTATAAAGATAATCCAGCTTTGATTATGAATATTGAATATGTTTATAGTTTGCCTGATGATTATGTGGATGTACTTGTTATTGGTAATCAAGAACATTATCAATTAATAAATGATAAGATTGCGCCTAACGCTAAAGTACGTTATGAAGAAAATATTAGCAATGAAGATGCTTATTTATCTAACGTTAGAACTATCATTAAAATAATTGATGATGATAAAACTAATGTTGATAGTGATATTATTTATTCTTATAGTGCGGTGGATAGTGACTATTCTAACAAAGATAATTCATTTGTCTTAGCTATGGCGGGATACGCAAATAGCAAAGGATATCCATATCAATTTAAAAGTGAACATTTTATGGGTATAATGACTTATGTTATTGATATTAAAAATTAATGGTGCGTGAGCATCATTTTTTTATATACTATTTTAAAAGTATAAAATCAAGAAATGAACTTTGAAGTGACATTCAACATAAAATTCTGATTTTTTTAGTTGAAAAACACAACAATCACAAATGTGTCAACCAAAACACCACAAATGTGTTAACTTAAATAGCACAAATCTGTAAACTAAAATACCACAAATGTGTCAAGTTGAATTGACAAATGCGTAAAATAATATATATAATGATATCGGTGATGACTCATGAAAAATTATAAAAAAAGAATTGCAGATAGTTTATTAAAATTAAAGTTAGATGCGTTTGGGGCAACTTTGATTGTTGGACCTAAAGGTTGTGGCAAAACTACAACAGCAAAGCAACAAGCAAAAAGTGTTATTGAGTTTCAAGATGAAGATATGAGAGATAAATATCTTTCGGTAGCTAATAATGTTCCTTCTAAACTATTAATAGGAGATAATCCTAGATTGTTTGATGAATGGCAAGATGCGCCTAAAATATGGGGCGCTATAAGAAAATCTGTTGATGATAGAAATGAGTCAGGATTATATATTTTAACAGGTTCATCATCTCAAACTGTTAATACACCTCATACTGGTACGACACGTATATCTACGTTAAAAATGTATCCTATGAGTTTGTTTGAAAGTGAAGAGTCATCTGGTGAAATTTCATTAATAGATTTATTTAATAATAAAGCATTAGATTTTGTTGAATCAAAACTCACGATTGATAAATTGATATTTGCTATTTGCAGGGGCGGTTGGCCAAGAGCTCTTTTAAATAAAACTCCTGAATCACAATTAGAAATAGCTAATGATTTATTTTACCAAACATGTCATAGAGATATTTCTAGTATAGATAATGTTAAAAGAAATCCATTATGGGCGGAAAAGATTTTAAAGTCTTATTCGAGAAATATATGTACATTAGCCGAAACAAAAACTATTTTTGGAGATGTTGTGTCTACAACGGATATATCTAAAACTACATATTATGATTATGTTCAAGCACTTGAAAAATTATATATTAATGAAGACATACCAGCATGGTGTCCTTCAATTAGGTCAAAAGATGCAATTAGAGCTACTAATAAAAGAAATTTAATTGATCCTTCAATAGCAGTCGCGGCCTTAGGTATTACTCCTGAGTATTTTAATACTGACTTTAAAACATTAGGATTTCTTTTTGAGTCTTTATGTATAAGAGATTTAAAAATTTATTCCTCGAAAATGAATGGAGAAATTTCTTATTATCATGATAGATACGGATTAGAAGCTGATGGCGTATTACACCTTAAAGATGGTAGATATGCTTTACTTGAGTTTAAACTTGGAACAAAAGAAATAGATGAAGGTGCTAAACACCTTTGTGAAATTGAAAGATTGATTAATGAATATAATCAAAAAGAAAAACAATGTCCGCTTAGATTACCTGACTTAAAAATTATTATAACTGGAAGCCAGTTTGGATATAAAAGAGATGATGGAGTCTTTGTTATTCCTATTGGATGTTTAAAAGATTAGTTATTTTAATTAAAATATATAAATGCACTATAAAAATGTTAATAGTTATTAACATCCATTGTGAAATAGTGGATATGTTTTTTAATGCTTATTTTATATATAATTTTATTAGAAGGTGAAATTATGTTAAGTGATGTATTAAAAGATTTAAGAATTAAAAATAAATTAACACAAGAGGTTTTAGCGGATTCTTTAAATGTTACAAGACAAACATACGCTAAATGGGAAAAAGGAGAAGCAATTCCAGATATTTATACACTTAAAAGATTATGTGAAATGTATCAAGTATCCATAGATGAAATATTAGATAGTAATAAAAATGATGCTAAATCAATAAAACCAAAAGATAAGTTTTTCTTTGGTATAATTGAAATTAAAGAGGGTGGAGTTATTACTTTGCCTAGTGAGGCACTTAAAGTATTCAATTTTAAAACTGGTGACCAATTAGCGGTGTTTGGTGATTTAAATCAAGGTATCGCTTTAGCGGATGCTCAAATGGTAACTCAATTTGCTAAAGATGTTTTATCTAAGGATAACAAAAATGAGTAACGCAATTAGTGTAAGTCACTTAACTAAAAAGTTTAAAGATGTAGTTGCTGTTGATGATATATCTTTTAATGTAAAAAGTGGCGAAATATTTGGTATTTTAGGACTTAATGGCGCAGGTAAAACCACTACAATAAAAATGATAAGTGGATTAACTCGTCCAACAAGTGGTGATATTAAAGTGTTTGATTATGACATTTATACAGAGATCAATATGATAAAAAGTATTATGGGTGTTTCTCCTCAAGATAGCGCAATTGCAAATAATTTAAGCGTAAAAGAAAATATTGAATTAGTGGCTAAACTTTATTTTAAAGATAAAAACATTATTAATGAAAATGTTACATGGGCTATTAATGAACTTTCTTTAAATAAATATGAAAAAAGATTAGCAAAAACTTTATCAGGAGGATATAAAAGACGCTTATCTATTGCTATGGCTTTAGTTACTAAACCCCGTATTTTATTTTTAGATGAACCGACTTTAGGTTTAGATGTTATTAACCGTCATGAATTATGGAATATCATTAACGAACTAAAAGGAAAAGTTACTATTATTTTAACCTCACATTACATGGAAGAAATTAGTGCTTTAGTAGATAATATTGCTATTATGAGAGATGGACATATTCTATTAGTGGATAATCTAACTAACATTTTAAAAAATTATAATAGTAAAAGTTTAGAAGAAGCATTTATTAAGATTGTAGGTGAAAAAAATGCGTAGTTTGACATTTGCCAAAAGAAATATTCTAGAACTTATTAGAGATCCTTTATCTAGTATATTCTTTGTTGTTTTTCCAGGCGCTTTATTTGTTATTTTATCACTTATTATGAAATCATTAGGAGCGGAAGCACTAATGAATAC
>CAKPAV010000178.1 GCA_934133115.1 uncultured Bacilli bacterium | reverse complement strand
TACTTGGGCAGTATAAGCCGTGAGCGTAACGCAGTATTAGTCAAAAATACGCCGTCAGACCAAGGTTCGTATTATTCTTGTCCGGCATGCCGGGCAAGAGTAATACGAACCTTGCCCGGCATCGGTCACATACTCCGATCCCGAACAAAAAGCCTTACCATATATATAATAGAAAATCGCCCCTCGGCAGATCAAGGTGCCGAGGGGCGTTCGTTCTTCTTATCTCATAAATTTATTCTTCTGTTTCAGTCCATACCGCATATAAAACCATACCGAAAGGCAAATTATCGTTTGATAGATCGTCTATACGACCTTTTTCATTACATATACATCATATAACCAATAACACTATCTGTAAAACAATATTTATTCCTTGCAAAATCAAAGTAGTCAAATTTAATCTTTTATATGCTTTTTCTTTTTTTAATAAGAAAAGAGATGTCGAAAAAAACTCGGGTCTATCATGCATTGCCGCCGACTGTGCTTTTTTATAGTACCAATTGAATGATTTCTCAATATGAAAAACCATTAATATACCACTAAGCACGCAAATCCCTATTGAGAAAAATGCAAAACCTGTTAAATAGTTATCTTGAGGCACAAATTTTATTATACAAAAAATTGCCAATAATAAACTTATAATCTCAAGCACACTGACAACAAGCCAATACATTAATGTTTTTTTCTTATCAGTCATTAAAAAGATTATCTCCTCTTTTCCCACTCTTTTCTTTAATTATTTGCCAATATCATCACTTCATCATATTTGGGAGAATATAAAATATTTATATCTTTATCCGCAAATCTGAAAAAAATCAAACTATAACCATTAGTAGGTTTTGTCCCGCTAAATTTTTTTATCTTTTTATTATTATAGATGAATGTAATCTCTAACTTAATTCGTCCAAAATCCTCTGGAACAATCCAATTTGGATGCTTAATTCCTTTTGCCTTTGCGTTTAACAACGTCGCATCTTGCAACCATTTCTTACATTTATTAATTAATAGAAAATTCTTTAATAAAAATATAAAAGATACAATCACAAAAAACATGCCAACAACAAACAAAAGAACAAACCCCATCCAATCAATAGTTTCACCTACTAAATAACAAAATGAATAAGCTGCAAGTGCTAACCCAAACACTTCCATTATCCATAAAATTAAGGCGGACTTTTTCCAAATACGTCCATATTTTAATGAAGCAATAACTCGTTCCACGATTACCTCCCAAAGATTAATTTGAAAAAGTTAATGATACCATCCAATGTCAAACCATGTATACCTTCTGTAATGTTTTCTTGAGTTGACGGATTAATGCCAAAGAAATTGCTTATAAATTCATTCCCCATTGCCGTTCCTTAAAACGAGCCAAGAATATAACCTACTCCGGAACCTAAAGCCGAAAACAATGCCGAGCCGCCTAAATAAGTAAACGCCTTGCCGACGTTTAATCCCGCTATAGTCATACTGCTTAATGCATTGCCAGCTATTTGCCCGTAGAAAGCACCAATGGTTCCAAACGCATAAGAAACAACACCGGATAAGGCTCCAATCGCTGCGCCGATACCACCACTCTTCATTGCGGCACCGAAATTCATATTAGCCCATCCATTTTGAGAGACTTATTGAGACGTGTTTGATGTTACACCGGCAAAGAATCCTACTCCTGCACCAAGATTACCATTATTATGTACGAAAACGTAGGTTTTGTCAAGCGTTTTGATTTATGACAAAAGGTCGCAGGATTTTTCCTACGACCTTTTGTCACATTTCAAACTTTTAACAATTTTTGCACAAAACGAAAATTTAATCACGAATTAAACGGGATAAGTTTCTCTTGATTTTTACATTACTTTAAATATCTTTCAAGTACAGACCTATACTCACTACATGTAAAATATTGCTTATAGAATGTCTCGTTTTTTAACGACATGCACTTAAAAATATTAGAATACATCACCTGTTCGTCGATACAACCCTGAAATCGAATGTGGTTATTCTTAATAAACAACTTCGCTTTATCGGTAAAACTCATCCTGCCATTATATATTTGTATAAACCCTTCACTTTCCAATCTACTAAGACCGTCATTTATTTCTTCTAATGTAAAAATTGCATGATTAAGAGTGTCCCCTATAGCAACTATATGCATCAAATTCAACGGTTCCTTTCCTAAACACTTTAATGTTGCAAACAGCCACCCATCGCTTGATACAAAATTTTTACATTCTTCCACTTTTATTACCTCATTAAAAAAGCTATTTCCCTATGTGCAGTATTTCCATTAAATAATTAGCACTGTTATTCCCGCAAATACCAATATCAATAATGTCTACACCAGCTTTACCGACCCAATTAATCCAACGAGCATTATGAGCAAGACCTAATTGATTCATAAATTGTTTTGGTAATATTTTAGACAATTTAACAAACCCTGGCATCCCACCATAAGTACCAGCCCCTGTTGTGGCAGCCGTTGCTCGCACTCGGGACATACCCTCTCCCAAAACAACGACCCCATTTTTGGATAATTGAGCTATTTTTATTCCATCATAAACTTTTCCACCTATAATGCCGCCAAGTACACTACCAATAATGGAACCATGTTCGAAACTACCGCCCAATGCTTCACTAATATAACCACCAGCAATTCCACCAATTCCTGAGACGATCATACTTGCACCAATTCCCGCAAATGGTGTGAAACACAATGCTATTCCAGCCAACGAAAACAAACCGACAAGCAAAACGTATTCAAGAATAAATGCCGTAATCGATACAACTTTATATACTTTCCTCATGTTTTACACCACTCATTTATCTTTAGTGACGCCAGACATAAATCAGATTCGGCGAATAATCATAAAAAGTAACACTTCCAATAATTTCTTTCCGATTATCTAATTAAATCGACCTCAACAGTCTCAACGTCCAGTTTATCTAACACCACCGCAAACGTCCTTTGATACGGTTCGCAGGCATTTCCATAACCTCGTTTACCCGGCTTTAATTTAAATTCAATTTTTAAAACATCACCACTCAATCTCACAGATCTCAAAATCTGGGCACGTTGATAGCAATCGGTGTAAATGTAGACTACCAACATTTGCTTTTCTAAATTAATCGGGGCACGAAATGATTCAAAAATATCATTCATTTGTGATTGTTCGGTAACTATGAATGTTCTGTCTCGTGGTGATGTCTCATCTAACAAATATTCATAATCATTTACATTTTCGGGATCATAATTTTCATTTTTGTAATAAGCCCCGAACGTCATATTTTTCTTCAGAAAAGTTTCATTATACACTCCACTTACAATTACTGCATTATAATATATTTTTTCATTGCAACCGTTTACAAAAAACATAAGCAGCATCATTCCCATTGCTATAAAATATTTTTTAACTTTCATTGTGATCTCCATGCCTCCGCTACCATATTTTTATAAATTTGCAACATTGTAAAATGCAAACATTCATTTGTCAATACTCTGTAATCTTTTACATTTCTTTTGTTTTTTTGTTATCCGCTGAAATCGCCCGTTGATCTTTGGGAAATAGAGAATGCTAAGCCTGGATACCCTCCCCTTTTTTTAATTTTCATACCAAATCAGGATTCTTTGGGAACTTCCATATTCGATCGTTACGCCGGCAACGGTTTCCTTCCAGCAAACCGCAGCAGCCAGTTCCGCTCTGTTTACAAAAGCGACACAGTCTCCGTAAACGCCGAAACAATAAATCTCCACATCTTCAAAATGATATCGAGACCTATACGCCTGCTCGATTGCGGATTTCTTTTCGTCATCCAAATGCGTGTCTTCCTTGGCTCTCTTTTTTCGCGCAATCGCTTTGATGTCTGACCTTGTAATCAAACCTTTATTATACGCTGCCTGTAAGCTATAAAACGGAGCTTCTTCGATAATTTTTCCCGTATTGCCGGCATACAACCATATTGCAAACGCACTCAGTAGCATAACACACGAAAGGGCAATTGCCGTAATCGCTACAACTTTAAATACTTTCCTCATGTTTTACACCCCCTATTTTTATTTTAATACACGATTCACATTTTGTCAATATTGATTTAAATTTTTCTCGGCATTTTAAAATTTTCCGTTGTGCCTGCACGATCACAAATCACATAAATTTTTAGGAAGAGGAAATTTCC
>CAKPAV010000177.1 GCA_934133115.1 uncultured Bacilli bacterium | reverse complement strand
GTAGTAATATATACCGAAGGTGAAACCGATAAAGTATTTTACGATAGATTATTATCCTATATCAAAACAAAATCAAATGGCAATAAATTCATAGTTGATGAAATCAAAAAAACCAATATCTCGGGAATTGGAAATTTCAAAGTAAAACTAATCAACAAATTCAAAAAAGAAATAAATATTAGCAAATACAAAGATTATAACAAAATTGTCGTTTTATGTTATGACGAAGATGTATTTGAGTTAGTTAATCAAAAACCTCCTGTTGACAGGAAACAATTAGAGAAAGATTTAAAAATCGAAGGAGCACAAAAAGTAATTCACTTAGTTGCAAAAAATTCTATTGAAGATGTATTTTTAATTGATATCGAAAACATTATAAAAACATTACATATACCGCAAAAATCTATAAATAATCTAAAAGGCAATGGTTTTCAAAAATTAAAAGCATTATATAATAAAACAAATAATATATATGTAAAAGGCGCAAATGTCGAACCATTTGTTCATAAATTAGATATTGAAAAAATATGTAGTAGACAATGTGAAATATATTGTAAGCTTTGCAGTATATTATTAGGAAATAAGGGATGTAAAAAGTAATTTAATCTCATCAATTCAAGCATCTTTTTAAAGTCATACTGAAAAGTATGATTTTTTCTATTTGTTAAACTTTATTTTTTATTAAAAAAATACTATCATATTATTGTTTGGAGGTGGCAATAATGCTTATAGCACTAAATGGTTTTGATACTAAAGATTTAATTGTTTTGATTATTGCTATCTTAATTCTTATTATTTTAATTGCTTTATGTAATTTCAAATTATTCAAGAAGCACATTACTCATGCTTTATATTATCATCATTATAATAAAACACTCATGAAATATGAAAAGAAATTAAATATTTCTTTAAAGAGCAAAAGAATACATATTAATACTCCTAATCGTATTAGTTATAATGATATCAATCGCAATATTGAGACTTTTGAAACAATTAATGAAAACTGTGTTGATTTAATTAACACTCATAATAAAAATAGTAAAAAACGAACAAAAGATATTACTTTTGATTTAGAAGCTTTGCAGCCTTTAAACAATCTTATTGATGTTCGTGGCTATAATGATGTTTATGAAGAAAAACTTATTAAAGATATTTTAAAACATACATTTATCAAAAAGAAATTACCAACAATTGATAAAATACTAATTAAAGCATTTGGCGATGATAACTATTTTACATATAAAAACTATGTAATATTTGTATTAAATGATCGCTTAATTCGTCTAGAAATTGATAAGAATAAATTAATTAAACCACGTATTTATCATTTTGATGATATCACCATTGATATGGAACATATCAAAAAAACACGTTTGTTTGACTATTTCCATATAGCTATTTGTTATGATGATGAAATATTATTTGCTAAAAATATTCGTTGTTTGCTAAAAAATAACACAATCTATAAAAATATTATTAATTTAAGTGATTCTCTTGATATGTATCAAAATTGCTTAAATATTGTTGATGCTTTGAATAAACATAAGCACATTGAAAAAGTAAATGAAAACACATTAAGTAAAATTGAAACAATGTCGGGAAGAAAATTTATATCGTGGATTCAATATGCTTTTAAGTCTATCTATAAAACCGAAGTCGAATTAAAAAGCGATGAGAATTATGGCAATTATTTAGTAATGAATCCATCAGAAAAACATGGATCCGTTGTTATAATTGTGAGAAGACATCAAGATAAAATCAGTTCTTCTTCTATCAAAGTACTTAAAGAATTACAAACTAAAGAAGGCGCTGATGAAGCATGGCTAATTACTAATAATGACTACACTCGTGTTTCTATCTCTTTAGCGGAATCTTTAAATGTTAAATTATTGGATAAAAGTGATTTAGAACATATTGTTAATAAATATAACACTAATTACTATCAAGGATTTTAATTAAATGAAAAAAAGCCAATCGAAATTTGAACGTGACATAATTTGTATGCGTTTTATTGTTTCTATTGGCTTTTATTTTATATATGGGCGAACGTATCAATTACGTCGACATGAGCAAATATCTAATCGGTTAAGTCTTACATAATATTTTTTAATTTATCTATTAAGAAAAACCAAAAAGAAACAATTATTTTAACATTATTGTTTCAATTACGTTATTCATGCTCGTACTCCTTTTTAATGTACAAAAATAAACTTGTTACTGCATTCAATAAAACTTCTTCTATTTTGTATGATTTACATCACTTTTCTATAGATTAAATATGTCTCTTCACTTTATATATAAAATAAAAAGACTTTTATTATTTTTCGTTAAGAAATTGTAAATTTTTAAATATTGTTTTTACTCTCATTTAACAATATGTTATTATTTTTTTATAATAGTTGCTATGAATTTTTCTATTTATAGAAAAAATAAGATAGCAATAATAGTTCATATTTTTAAACATAATGAAAAGGAAAGGAAATTTAAAATTTATGAGAAAAATTAAAAAGATTTCATTATTATTCGCTTCAGTAGCATTATTAGGCGTAACTTTGTTTAGCGGAAATAATGAAGTAAAAACTGATGATGTCAAGGTAGTTGCGGCAGATAACACAGTCCAAAGAACTCCTACCAAATTAAGTTTAACTGGCAAAGATGCAGAGTTTTATGATGGAGACTTATTTACACTAGGAACTAGCGCAAAATTAACTGTTACCTACGAAGATTCTACTACACAAGTATTAGAAGAAACAAATGCGAATTTATCATTTACAATAGATGGTAAAAAGTTAAATATCGGTGATAAATTAATTGCAAGTGAGCATAATGGCAAAAAAGTAATCGTTAGTTATACAGAAAATGGTGTAACAAAAAATGCCACAGGTTATACAATTGATGTAATTCCACTTATAAGTGTTGGAGAAGGCTCCTGGAAACTAATCACAGATAATTCTCAATTAGCCGAAGGAGATAAAATCATCCTTGCCAGCCTAGAAAAAGGTAAAACTGCTGGTAAATTAATAGATAGTACTTATTTCGTAGATGTTGATTCTACTTTTGATAATAATTCAAATATTACAGCATTAAATCAAGAAACATTTATTATGGAATTATCAGGGACTACTGATGCTTGGATGCTTAAAAGGGGCAATGGTGAAGTATTAAGCACTAGCAGACTTAATATCGTTAAATGGGCTAGCGACACTTCCACTTGGAAAATTGATGTTGCCTCTAATGGAAGCGCCACTATTACTAGTACTGGGTCAACAGCGGGGATACTCAAATATTCAACAAGGTCTGGCAAAACAAGATTTACCACTTATGCTGAAAGTTCAACTGCTACTGTATTACCACAAATTTATAAATTTGTTGAAAAAAGCAGCGATTCTACCGCTAAATTCATTGAAGACTGGGCTGCTTTAAGAGCAAAAGGCGGAGATGCTGGCATTTGTTATTATTTAACAAAAAGTACTCGTTCTGAATTAGATGCTATGATTAATAGATATTCTAACTTTAGTGGTGAAGATAAAAATACTATTGATAATGCTTCCGATGGCGGAACTACTATTGGTAATACAATTGCATATGTATCTAGCTTATTAGCAAAATTAGATAGTGAAAAGGCAAGTGGTGCAGCAGGTATAGTTATTACTTCCACCAATAATTATGATAAGACTTCTTTAATTGCATTATTTGCAATCTTAGGTATCGTAACAATCTCTAGTTATTATATTATTAAAAAAAAGAAATCAACTAGATAATTAGATTTAAAAAACACATGGTTTTATTAATAATTCTTACTTTTAAATGAGTAAAATTTATAAATTATACATGTGTTTTTTAATAATTAAATCATAGTTAAACTTATATTTTATTAATTCGTTCAATCTTTTCTCTATATATTGTTTCTAAATTTAACCAAAATTGTGCAGGCATCCCTAGAACTTTTTCTAATTTGGTTGCAATATCTACTGATAATAACATTTGCCCACTAATTAATTCGTTGATACTATTCTCTGATAATTCCATTAATTTAGCAAATTCTTTTTGTGTTAATCACCGTTCATTAATTTGTTCTTCAATAGTATATCCTGGTGGTATTGCAATTAAATTTTTAGTCATAAACAATTCCTCTTTTCATCCAATAATAAATACATTATATAAAATATTTATCAGTTTTAATT
>CAKPAV010000176.1 GCA_934133115.1 uncultured Bacilli bacterium | reverse complement strand
GAAGATTTTTTTAGTACTTAAACCCCGTGATTTTTGTCGTTTTCGACAACCTCAACCCCGCGGAAGTTTAAAGCACCGATTTAATTATTAAAGATTATGCCACTCTTGTCCAAACAGCAGAGCCTGGGTTATAATCGTAATCTTCCCACTCAACCTTAATAGTATCTGATGATGCTTGATAAGTAATAGAGCAACTATCAAAGATTGAAGAGATTGGTGTAGTATCTAATTCGATTTTGCCATCTAATGATCCAGTCCATGTTCCATCAAAAGTTCCAGCAGGAAGTTTCATAGAATAAGTTTTATCAGCCTTAATAGTAATTGTATATGTATTACTCATAATACCATTACCTGACCATGTACCAACTAAGTTCTTTTCTTCGACTACTTCTTTTTTAACTGTGAAAGATAAGCCAACTGGAGATTCACCATCGTCAGCGGTTCCAATTAATGTTTTATCTGATGCATTCCAAGTTAATTCAACTTTAAGAAGACTATTAACAGTGAATTTAACTTTAGTTCCATCAAAAGTATAATTAATTGCCGAGCCATCATAAGTTCCTGTTCCATCAGCGTTTAATACTAATTCAATTTTATTTTTTGCATCAACATATGTATTTACTAATGGGGTTTTATCAGGATCTTTAGAAATATATTTTAATGTTGTTCCTTCAATTTTATATTCATCTTTTCCAATAGTAATAGTATTACCATCAACTAAATCTCCAGAAATTGTAGTACTCTTATTTAATTTACCATTCATAACTAGATAAGTCTTATTATCAAACACATGAATAATTACGGATTTATCACTAGTCATAAATGAATTAACATATTCGCCTTCTTTAGCAAGAATTTTTGTACCATCTGTACTAATTAATGTATTTGTAGAAGCATCAAATTTAAATGTTCCATTAAAAATAGATACTGCACTAGATTTTAATTGTACAGTTGTGCTATCAATTATTCTAAATCCACCATAAGCATAAACTGTATCTTCGCTAATCTTACGATACTCAAAATTCCCATTTTTTAATAAATCTATACAACCAGCAAAGTTTCCTTTATATTTACCAATGGCTTTTTTATTTTCATAATTAGGTACTGCACTGCCTTTAACTAACTTCCAATTGTAACTATAATCATAATCTTCCACAACTGAAAAAGTAATAGATCCATCACTTGCAATAGCTATTTTACAATCGCCATAAGCACCAAAATCATTAACTTTTAGTTCTGTTTCGCTAACTTTACTATAAGTAATGCTTACAACAGTATCTCCATCACTATAAGATCCTGTTCCATCATCATTTAAGAATATTTGTCTACCTTCTTCATTTGACCAATAACCATATACTTTTCCAGTTTTAGTAAATGTATATGAATAAGAATCATCATTCGCATCAGGGAAAGTAAATTTTCCATTTGCTTCATCCCAAATACAAACTACATCAGCTAGGAAAAGATGTGAATAAATTAAATGTTTACCATCACACCACCAAGTACCAATACTTGAATATAAGTCAGACATTAGCCAAACAAATGTTCCGTCTTCCATAAACTGCATTGTACCATTTACTGATGACGCACCTTTATAAAAACCTGCTAAACGTGAAGTATCAAACCAGCCACAATTAACTTCTAATCCACTATTAACTGGAGCATAGAAACGATATGCCACTGTAGCTTCTTTATCATAATATAATCCATAATTTAAATAGCCATCACGTTTATAGTCATTTTCTGATATAACTGCAATAGTATTTGGCTCAACTTTAATAGTTTTAGAATCTCCACTTCCATCATTTTTGTTAATAATTACATCAACTTCATCAGAAGATATGTCTTTTGCATCCTTTAAAACTGCTTTTCCATCATCTATTTTCCAAGCACGATTAAATCCATGTTTAATTAAATAAGTTGAATCTACATCTTTTGCTTCAATAGTTTCACCTTGTTCTAATAAAGTAGTGTCTGCTTCAATAATAGGATTTATAAATCCATTACCATATATAGCGCTACCTAATTCATTAGAATACTCTTCATAACCATCTTCAACAGGGCGACCTGTTACTACACCAGCATACGAACTATAAGCTGGAGATGGTGATGAAGGAGCTTTTAAACTATTAACCAAAACAACATTATTAATCAATGCTGTTTCATAATATGCCGCAGCAGTAATTCCACCAACATAAGCACCTTCACTGCTATCAATTGCTTCAATTTTATCTACTTTGACAATTGAATTAGTAATACCTGTATAGGCATCTAAGTTACCAACAAGGCCAGCAGTAACATTGCCACCTTTAATTTGACTACTTTCAACATAACTATTAGTAATTAATAATGATGACGTTTGAATAAGGCTTACATTAGGAATGCAGCCTAATATACCTGCAACATTAGCATCCTTAACGCGGCAATCAATATCACCAAAGAAAGATACTTCTTCAAATGTGGAAGTAAGTTTATCACCCAATACATTTGCACCACTTACACCACCAACACAAGAAGTTAAATCATCAACCTCAGTGTTATTTCTAACAACTATTTTACCTTTTGTAGTAACATCTTTTAAATAAGCATTGTATGTTACACCCGCAAATAATCCAACATAACTACTCGCTATTTGTTGTTGAATATCAATATTGCCTTCAACAGTTAAGTTCTCTACTATACCACTATAACATCCAAATAAGCCGAATAATTGTTGCTCATCCCCTGCCGCATTAATATTTAATCCCTTAATTGTATGACCATTGCCAATGATATTAGCGGTAAAAGGTGTCTTAAGTGTTCCTAATGGAGCCCACTCTTCGGTAATTTCAAAATCTCTTTCAATTGATATATAAAGTGTAATATCAGATCCTAAACAAGCATTAGCTACTTTTTTAAGTTGCTTTTGATTAGAAACCAAAAAAGGTGATTCTTTAGTCCCTGCTCCTTTAATTGTATCATCTTCGATAACTGAAATAGATGGGCTTAAACTTCCATTGCTACTATTGCTGCTATTGCTACCACTACTACTATTTTCACCACAAGCAACAAGGCCTAGTGACACAATAATCGCTGATAATACTAAAAACGATTTTTTCATAATTTTCATTCTCCTTTTTATTTAATAAATTAAAAATTTAATCCATAATTTTTATTGGGATTTATTTAAATGTATGGAAAAAATATTTATAATTGTAATAATTATAAATATGCAAAATAGCTTTGTCAATTTTTTATTTAATTTTTTTATTTCATGCGATTGTATAAGCCGTTACATTTTATTATTTTAAACTACTTCATCATCAGAATTTTTAACATTTATTATAGAAGCAAAAAACAAATTATTAGTTATTAATAATTTAGTTAGTATTTCTCTAGTGCTTTTTTCATTCATAAACTTTTTTCGTTTACTAGCATATTTCTTTTGATCTTTTTTAGAATTACAAATTTTTAATGCCTCATATTGTTTAATCATTTTAGCAAAAACCATATCCCAGTTTTTCGCATAAGAATTAAACTTATATTTTTTTAGATAGGCATAAAAAACACTCTCATAAACTATCAAAAATTCATTAATGATATAATGCTTATTATAATATTTACTGATAAGAGGTATTTTCAATTTATCAAATAATGGCGCTATAAATATTAAGTCTTTTTTTAGTTCTTCTTCACCAATTAAAACTAATGGTAAATGCTGAAATAATTTATTAATATCACGGTCATATTTATAAGCATTTTCCATAACCCAATTATCATGAATATCATTAGCAATAAGAAATATTTTCAAATAAATATTAAACAAATTACAATTATTCGATGCATTAATATAATCACTCATTTTATTAAAATAATCTTTGCTTACTATTTTATTACCAGTGATTACATCCATTAAATCAGTAGTAGAATAATTATTTAAAAAATACTTTTTAAAGCTTTCAACTAATTGTTCTATTGAACAATGTATTTTAGTGATTTTGTTAATCTCATCATATGAAGAACTAATCACTAAATTATATGCTTTTTTATGTGTATAATTAAAGCAATGATTGCCGACGGAATAAAAAATATTAAGTTTATTCCTTGAGATGTGATTTGCTTAATATTTAAAATTGCGGTCAGATATATTATTAAAACTCCGCCTCCGCCAAATCCCATTGCTCCGAGGATTCCCGCAAAAAATGATGCTATTATATTCCAAATTATCATTTTATTATCATCCTGACT
>CAKPAV010000175.1 GCA_934133115.1 uncultured Bacilli bacterium | reverse complement strand
GGGAAGCATGTTAACCGCTACACCACTGGTCCATGCGCCTCAATTGCTATGCTAGTAAATATTACCACATTAGCAAGAAAAATCAAGATATTTCTAATAAATTTTCCGAAAAAATTGATTTTAGAGGTTCTTTAAGCAAAATATTAACTTTAAAATAAAATAAAAAATAGCAGTAGCGGAAAAGCTAATGCTATTTTATGAAGATATTATTAATTAAAAATTACTATCAATAAGATGTTTTAATGATTTTTGGGGCATAAATCCAACTTGAGTATGCTTTAACTCGCCATCTTTAATAAATAAAAGCGTAGGAATTGAACTTACCATGTATTGAGCGGCAATTTCTCCAAGTGCATCAACGTCAACTTTACCGATATTTAGTTTTCCTTCATATTCGGTATCAATGTCTTCAAGTACTGGCATCATCATACGACATGGTCCGCACCATGTAGCAAAGAAATCAATGATTACATTGCCTCCTTTAATAAATTCTTCAAATTCTCGTTCTGATTCGATATGTTTAATCATTTTAAATACACTCCTTTTAAAGTAAATATAATAAGCCAAATATAATTATTAGGTGTAATGGATAAAATAAATAATTAAATATTTTAAACCATTTAGAACTATATCCTCGCTTACCATTATATAGTATAACAAAAATTATTGATATAATGCTATAATCTTGCACTGACATTACTAATAATTGATTAAAATATGGGAAATACATACAAATGATGAAGAATATAATATTTGTTAAAACAATCATTAAAGCATACATACGATTGATATCGCCTTGATAATAAGTAGTCAATTTATAGTCTTCATATTCCATCATATATTTATTAGCTTTTAATTTTGCATTATAACATGCAAATAAATATCCTAAATACAATAAAACAATTAAAGATACACCATAAAAACTATAACTAGGTTTTAAAAAATTGGGGGTATTAGGAAATTGAATAAGGGCCACAATTCCTATAGCAAGTAAACTTAGTAATGATGTTTTGTTTTTAAATGCTAAAAAGTAAATAATTAATGCTCCTAAAAACAAATCAATAAATATATTACCGCTTGTATAACTTACAATTTTAAAGACATCAGTAATTAAATATATACTGACACTAGTTAAAACAAGCATGCCTAATAAACGTAATAAATATTTTTCTTTATTACTAGTATGAATCATACCTTCTACAATTCCTAAGGCAAATAATGGAAAAGATATGCGGCCAATAATACGTAAAATCCAATATAAGTTAGATGATGTATCAAGAAAAGAAAATAGCCCAAGACCTAATGCAAGATGATCTATTACCATAGTGATTATGGCAATAATTCTTATCCAAAATCCATCTAAAATGCGATAATTTCTCATAATAAGTCAACCACAAATACAAATAAGTTATTGAAAGCATGAGCGGTAATAGAAGTAGCTAAAGAACCGGTGTAGTCATAATAGAAACATAATAATAATCCCGCAGAAACATAAGCAGGCAAATTAATTAATTCAATTAGCATAGCATCACCACTTGCCATAAAATCAAAATGAATTAATCCAAATATTAAAGCGCAAACGATGTATGCTGCAACGCGGGAATACTTTTTAATACCGCCAAAAATTCCTAAGCGATAACCAAGTTCTTCAGTAAAAGGAGCAAATATGACACTCATAATTAAGGCGAGAATTGGTTGTTCTTTCATTCCTTGATTTAATGTTAATTGGTTATGATTTGGTTGATATACTAATCCGTTTTTTTGACAAATAATATTGGCAATCACACCCCAAATATCAGTAATAATAATTAAAGCAATACCAAATATAATACCCATACCAATATTTTTTAAAACTTTGAATTGTGCAAATAAATCTTTAATACACAAATTCCATAAATAAATAATTAAAGCAATAGCGGTTAATCCATAAGCAAGACAGTACTCAATCATCATTGAAGTTGGTTCGCTTAAATTTTTAAATGATGGGATGAGGTTTAATAGTGTGTAATTAAGTGTATAAAACACCGATAATCCAAAAAAACTAATTAAATAAATAACTAAATGATGAATTATGGGCATATTAATCTTTTTTTCTTCATTCATAGTATAAAATCATCTCCTAAAACAATAATTATAGTATACTTATGATAAAGGTTTTTCAATAAATTTGCTAGTCTAGTAAAAAATTTCATATATTTTAACAAATATATGATATAATTAAACGAAAAAGGAGATTAACATTTATGGGAATTTATAATTTTTTAGCAACATTACCGAATATTGATACTACCCAAATAACACAATGCTTAAATATTGCTTTTTTTGCGATAGTGGCAATTATAGTGTTAGGAGGTATTGTTGGACTTATTCGTGGCGTTTGGAGTTCGGGATTTAGATTAATATTTGTTGGCATATTAGTTATATTATCATATATTTTAGCAGGAACATTAGGGACTGCTGTGGCAAATATTAATTTGGCGAGTTTTAATATTCCATCGTTTACTATAGGTGAAAATGTGGTCGAAGTGACTACGATTAAAGAAACATTAGTTAATGCACTTGCAGCTTATGGTGCTGGTGAAGGCGGAGATGTTCAAAAAATACTTGATGATCCTAACACAGTAAAATTAATTACAGAACTTTCTCTAATGATTGTTCGTTTATTAACGTTTATTATTTTAGCCATAATTGTTATAGTTGTAGGTAATCTTTTAGCCACAATTTTATACCATGTGCTATTCAAACATTTTATTAATAAGAATTTACGTAAAAAAGTAAAATTACGTTTAGTAGGTTTTGCTTTTGGTTTAGTCAAAACATCAATGGTTGCTTCAATGTTAATTGTTCCTTTTAGCGGCTTATTAAATAGTATATCAGTAGCGTTTAAAAATGCATCAGATGAAAATAATGAAGTAAAGTTAGATTCGGAATTATATAATCAACTTAAAAGTTGGATTGATGCATATGATGGTTCTATGCTAGCCCAAGGCTTATTTGGCTGGACAGAATTAGGCGGAAAAACGATGGATATGCGTTTGCTTGACATAATTACAAGTGACAAAGATTCTACTATGAAACTAAGTGAAGAAATGTCAAATATTACAACTGTCGCTGCAACTCTAATTGGTACAAATGCCGTTAGTGTTAGCAGTGGTGAAGGTGGAACAGTTTCTATCGGTGTTAATGCTGCGGTATTTTTAGATAGTAAAATTACATCAACACTTTTATCAGTAATTTCTAGTTCGGCATTATGTACGCAACTACTTCCAATCGCGGCAACATTTGCCTTTAATATGGATGAAATTAATGTTTATTTTGATGCAAAAGAATATGATTTAAGCAAAATTGACTGGAAAAACGATTTAGAATCAATTAATGAAATTTTTAAAGGAATGTCTAATGCGGGAATTATTGATGAGGATGTAATTGATGATCCAAGCATTTTAATAGATAGAATTTATGATGTAAATAACGAAAACACGCATAGACAATTAATAGAATCGTTTAAAACGTTTGATAAGTTAACATCTCTAGAGCAATTACTTCCGAGTTATTTATATACATTAGTTAGTAAAGGCGATGAATTATCAAAATCACTTTCTGATTATTTACCAACAAATAGTGAAGATTATGATGGTATTAAATGGGGTAGTGAATTAGCTAATATTTACGATGCAACATATCGTATTAATAAAGTCACAGAAAATGCCATTGTTGACTACATTAAATCTCCTAAAGATTCTAATAATGAAACAAGTAAAATTAGAAATGTAAGAAAAGAAGACAATACGGATGACAAATCTACCAAACTTATTAACTCGATTGTTGATCATATTGGCGATATAATTCCTATCTTTGTTGGAGAAAGAGAAGATGGTGAACCTATTAATGTTGATGATAATGGCTTCACTTTAGAAAAAGATAGTGCAGGTAACGCATTACAATCTTGTTTGTTAGATAGTAGATTATTATCTCGCTCTATTAACAAAATATTAAATACAATTAGTAAAATGGCTGTAAATGCATTATCAGATGCCTTGAAAATTGATACTGAAGAAGATAAAACAAATTTAGAAAATAAAGTAACCAATGCAGTTACAAGTATTAAAGGTGTTACATCGGTCAAAAAAGAATTAGGTGCATTATTCGATGTGGTTAATGATGTAGTAAGTGATGAAAATCTTTTACCACTTATTAAAGGCGGAAATGATAAAATTGAATTTACTGA
>CAKPAV010000174.1 GCA_934133115.1 uncultured Bacilli bacterium | reverse complement strand
AGTAAAGAGAAATCGTAACACGCAGCTCCAAAATGTCGAGTTTTTAGAAAATGTTTTTGCAAATTATAAACTAATTCAAATTGCTTTTGCATAGGTATTTCAATATTATCATAATAATCACTTATAATTAGAAAGCCTTCATTTGTTTTCCTGGTTTTATCAATGAAAATTTGTTTACCGTTTAAAAAGCAGCCTTTATTTTTATAAGCAAAATACATTTCGTTTTTATGGGGCAAATATATAAAAGAGGCAACGCAAGTTTTGTTATAAAAATAAGCAATTTGGATGCCAAATATATCAATATTATCAGCAAAATTGCACGTCCCATCAATTGGATCAATTACAAATGTATCGTTAATCAACTTGTTTTCGGAATAGTTTTCTTCGCTAATGATATTTACATTTTTATATGCATTTTGTATGGATTTAATTAAAGAATTCTCAATTAGTATATCATTATAAGTTTGCCAATCATGAATAGATTTATTTTTTAAAATGCGTGGTTTGCTAGATTTTATTTCTTCGCCAATTTTTTTAATAATAATTTCTAATTCTTTCAAATCATCAATATCAAACATTATTAATCACCTAACTTTTTATCAATGATTTCTTCAACATAATTTATCCAATTTTCGATATATTCATTTTCAAAATCAAAATCCACTTTTTTATTGATGCCTTGTTTAGCATATAATTTTTTTATAATAAGATTAGCCATGTTAGCTTCCATTGATGCATCAATATTTTCAAATATATCACTAGCCTTTTTTGCATGCTCTAAACCTTCCGCATACGATGCGTTATCTTTGTTTAGTAGAATTGCTAAAGATAAAATCATATTGATTTGTCCATTATCATATTTACCTTTTATTTTATTTGCTAACAAAGCGTTTAAATTGTTAATAGCAGAAACAATATCCCCAGACATAGCAAGAAGTAATTGAGTTGTATATTTAAACCTAATATAATAACGATCCATTGTTTGCTTATTGGTTACATATATGTCTTCACATTCTTTTAGTTTTTCACTGGCAGTATCATATTCGCCTTCCCAAATTAAAGAATCAGCAAAGACACGATAATCTTCCGCTAAAAAGAGCGTGTTAGAAATTTTACGATCGCAATTTCCCATTTCTTCAATATTGTTAGATAAGTATTTAATGGCCTTTTTATAATTCTTATTTGCTTCATGGAAATTAATCATATTTGTATAAATTTTACCTTTGATTAGATGGGAAAGAGAAATTTCAAAAGAAGGATCGCTATCACCAATATATTCATCTTCGATAGCGGTTTTTGCATATTCGATTGCTTCATCAAATGATTCTAACGCTTCATCAAATTCCACAATCTTTCTTTGTGATAAACCCTTAACATTTAATACTTCCGCAAGTAAAGCAGGTTGAGATTGGATTTCTTCGTTTTTAGTAATTAATGCTTTAGCCTTAGAAATTGCGCGTTCAAAATTCTCAACAATATAATAATAGAATACTTTACCAATTTCGCCTTCTAAATTCCATTCTCCTTCAGTTTTTAAAGCAACACTTAAACCAATTTCTTTTAAATTAAAGAATAATCCTGAATTATATAAAATGCGACGATAATTAGAAAAAATAGTTTTAAATACTTCACCTTTAAATATGTTTAAACATTTTTCATTATCATTAGGGTCATATAACCAAGTTATTTCATCAATATAACTTTCTAATCCGGAATCAAAGAATAAATACTTTATTTTAGCCATTTGAAAATCAAAATCATTGAGTAAGTCAAACAATTCATCTTTCTTATTTAATTCAATTAGCACTTTACCAAATGATTCTAATACGCCTTTATCGGATAAATATTCATGACTATCATATTTCTTTTTATAGTAATTATAGAGTGTTTTATAGCCGCGTATTTTTTCAATGTAATAAATATGAGAAACATCACTTTCATCAGTTAGCCAATCGATAAGTGATTTATGTAGTGGCTCAATACATTTGTTTTTAATAGGAAATAATCCACTTAATTTAATTAGTATTTCTCTTAAACGATATTTATCATATCCTAAAACTTCACATAGAAAATCTTCATCAACAGATTTAGGCGTAATACACATAAATTCTAATAATGGTTTTACTTCTTTGTATAAATCGGAGTTACCTTGTGAAGAACCAAAAATACGGTCAAAACAATCTCTAAAGAAGCCATATATACCAACTGGGAAGAAGTTAATATCATTTAGGCTAATTTTATCACTTTTAATTTGTTTACATATTTCGGAAGCATATAAGAATGAACCTTCAGATTTAGATAATAAACGCGAAACAGTTTCTTCATTTATATTCGGGAATTGCTTGTGATAATATTCTCTTAAGTCATCTTCAGAAGTAACTTCTAAAGCGTCTGATACTTGTGATACAGGTAATAAGTAACGACGTATTTCAGCCTCGTTGCGACTAGTAATAACAAATTTTAACCAACTTGGAATTTCATTATTACGATATGCACGTTGCAAAATATCGCAAATTTCATTTTCTCCGCGCCATGAACATTCATCTAGTGCATCAAGAATAATTACAACTGGCTTTGATAAATGAATATCATAAAGTTGTTCTAAAATAAGATATTCAAGAATTCTGCTAGCGTTTTTTTCAAAAATTGTATCTAAATCTGGTAAATTAATAAGTTTGGTCTTATATTCAGGAATAAAATTGCTTAAATGATACGCAATGGAAGTAAAAATTATTTTGGAATTAGTGCGATCAGAATTATTGAATTTGCAAAAGTGAATAGCTCCAATCGCATCAGGATAATTCCAACATAACATGCTCGAAAAAGCTGTTTTACCAAATCCAGGGCGAGCGTAAAACCATAAAATATTTTTATCAGAAGCTAAGAAGTTTTCAAAAACTTCAAAAGCTTTTTTCCTTCCACAAAAGTGTGAATAAAACCTAAATAAATCTTCGCGAGAAGATACAGGTTTTAAACAATTTTTTAAACGTATTTCATCATTAGAGAATCCTAATTTGTTTTTATTTTGAATAATATTTAATAATTCAATTAAAAACTGTTGATACTTAGATTCAATTAATTGACCATTTGGATTAATACATTCTTCTAAATTTAATCTTTGATATTTGTTGATGCTAAGAGGAGTTAATGATTCATCTAATTTAATTGGTATTATTGTCGCGCCAATTTCGCCAGCTCGACATAGTTCGTTTAAACAATATCCTTCTTGTGAAGTAGATTTTTTAGAAATAAAAAACAAGAAAAATTTTGAGTCTTTAATGTGATTATCGATTATTTTTTCCCAATCGCCTTGTTTTAAATAATCAACATCAACGAAAACCGAATAATTACATTTTCTTATATCTTCGGCAACTCTTCTTATAATATCATCATAAGTATTATGTCCGTAACTAATAAAAATATTATCTTTGTTCATACTATTTCTCCTTTGCAATGCTAAAACCATTTTTTATACAAGCATCAATTGTTTCTTGAGAAGAAAAATGCATGCATATTACTTTTTTTCTTAATTCAAAATCAAAAGAAGAACACAAATCATTTAACGTAGTATGAATCATAGCGTTAGGATTTATTGTTACCTCGTGATAGATGCAATCGATTTTGTTTGATTTTAATTCTTTTATAGCACGTTTATTAATAATAGAAGTATCACCACTATAAAAGAAGTTATATTTTCCATAAACAAAATATCCATAGCTTCCATAAATGTGTTTTTGGACAACTGGTTCAAATATAAAATCACCTATTTTATTATTTATTGGCGATTCAATTTCAAAAGGAAAAGTTAAACCAGTTAATATTAATAGTTTTTTTAATCTTGATCCTTTTGGATAATAAACATGAGTTTCAATGTTTGTAAAATAATGCATATAGTACATCATTGGTTCCAAAGAGCCAATATGATCACTATGAAGATGAGTAATTAAAACATATACTTTTTCAATATTTTTAAGCAAATTTTTTTCTAAAATATGATCAAATATTTTTTCGCCACAATCGATTAAATATAAACAATTTTTGTCTATAAAATAAGCACAATTATTATTGGAGTTAAAATTAAATGCCGCTCCATTTCCTAAAAACGATAAAGGTCCCATAAAATCTCCTTTTTCTACACTAATTCATATAAAATAATTATACCACAAATGAAATCATGAACAATGATAAAATAATTTTGGCAAAACTTTATGCCTATAAAGTAAGATTTAAATACTATTGCTTTTA
>CAKPAV010000173.1 GCA_934133115.1 uncultured Bacilli bacterium | reverse complement strand
CTCTAATATCATCTATGTTAGGCTTGTATGTAACACCAAATAAAGATATTGTTTGCCCGTCAAATTTGCCTAAAATATTTTTAATTTTGTTAAAAACAAATTGTGGCATACTGTCATTTATAAGCCTAGCTTGTTTTATAAGCTTAGCATTTTCAGATTTTTCAACTAAAAACCAAGGGTCTAACGCTATGCAGTGCCCACCAACACCAGGGCCAGGGCTTAATATATTAACTCTAGGGTGATGATTAGCAAGCTTAATAACTTCAAAAGCATTAACTCCTAATTCTTCGCTTATTTTAGCAAGTTTTTTATTTGCTTTTTGAATTTGTTTTTCTTTATTTTTAGCTTCTTTTGCTATGCTTTTTTCTTTCTTTTCTTTTATCTTTAAAACATGCTTTTCATATTCTTTATCAAAGTCTAAAGATAACTTTTTACATTTATCTTTAAGCTCTTGGACAAATATTTTTTCAGACTCTTCTTCTTGTCGAGCAATTTCTAAAGCATTTCTTTCTTCAGCAGGTAGCCATTCTTTACCTTCTTTTTTGAAGAGTTCCTTTTCTCTTTCTACAAGAACAAATTGTTTTTTATTTATTGTTTTTTCAACATTTACAAATAATAAAATTAATGCACATAATAAACCAGTTATAACTTCTAATCCCACAAATGAGAAAGTAAAGAAATTATTAACACCATCATTTTGCATAAACGCAATAGATGCATCAGGTTTTAAATTAGCAAATTTATCTGTGGACAATTGTGTTACTAATCCAATAAATTTATGTGGATTAGAAAGATAATTTTCTAAAGTAACTGGCTTGATATAACCATTATTGCTTAGTCCTAAATTAAATATTCCTGTACATACACCCACCATTGCTACTGCAATAATGTTATAAATCGACATAGCTGCACCATCCGCTCTAAAGCCAGTACGCCATTCGATGTTATCTAATGCATCAGCAAATAAAGCCATAAAGACGTATGCACATGGTAAACCACCAATATTTTTAATAAATTGTCCCACTAACACAAGCGTCATATTACTAGGAAAAATCCAACAGATTGCACTTCCAATCGCATAAATTAAAAATCCAATCATTGTTACATTTCTTTTTCCGAATTTTTTTGCTAATGGCCATACAAGGAATATACCAATTCCCATTGGAATACCACCTAATACCGACACTAATGTTTGAGTAATTCCATCATTATATGTTCCTAAAACATAATTACAATAATATACTAACGAAATATTTTTTAATGTAGTACCAATAGTGTAAATAAGGAAATATAAAATTAATAGCATGACATATTTATCAGTAAAGATTGCTTTTAATTGCAATTTAAATGGTACATTTTTTTCTTCAATATCACTTTTTTCTTCCGTAATTCTTTCTTTGGTAAAATAATACTCAATAAGAGTTAAAGGAAGCGCCAAAATTGAAAGTATCGACATCAAAATAATCCAACTTGTTTTATTAACACCAATCATTGGCATTATAACCATTGGGAAAATTAATGCCACAAGAATACCAGATATCATAATAGTCGTGATTTGATTAAATACTGATAAACCACCACGTTGAGTTGTATTTCTCGTTGATAATGGTACCATCAATCCATGTGCCATATTAAATATCGTATAAGCAAAAGAATAAAATAAATTATAAGAAAGCATTACCCATATAACTTGTAAAGTAGTACTTCCATTAGGAACAACAAATAACAAAATTCCGGTAATAGCTAATAAAGGCGCACTAAGAAGTAACCATGGTCTAGCTTTACCTTGTTTTGTTTTAGTTCGGTCAATAATATATCCCATTATCACGTTCGTAATAGCATCAATGATTTTTGAAATAATTGGGAAAATTGTTAAAAATATTCCACCCCAAATTGTCGTTAAATCTAAAACATCAGTATAATAAACATTTAAATAGGTAGCTAAAACTGCATTTAATAATAATGCTCCAGCAGGACCAATTAAGTAGCCTAACCACTTTTCTTTATTAGTGACATTTTTGCTTTTAATTTTCGAATTTAGTCTTTTAGAATTTAGCAAATTACTTTTCATTTCTTTTTTCCTTTCTTAGCATTGCCTTGATGCCTTTGATATAATGTCCATTAATAAATTGTTCTAATCCTTTAGCAATATTATATGTTAAGTGACCACTCGAAGAATAACATAATGATCTTAAAGAATTATTAGGCATTAACTTATATACAAATAATCCCGTCTTTTTTTCACGTTCTTTTTTTGGACCATCTTTTAATTTAAGTGCTTTTTTGTATTGCTTTAATCCTACATTACAAACAGCATTTTTAAAGATTTTCCCAACAAAAGAATTAAATTCACCAATTGGTGTTTCCATGGTATAAGGTAACTTAGAAAATTCATAATTATTAATATTTAAATCAAATAATTTAGCGTATTCTATGTCACTAATATCAATTAAATTATCAATATTTTCATAATATTTTTTGATATTTTCTTTTGTTTTTTCTAATTTTAATCCTTTAATATCAATATCTTTTTCTAATATATTTTCATGAGCATTTTTTCCGATAATGATTTTATATTTGCCCTCTTCTAAAATAAATTCATCACTATTAATATCATAAATTTTTAAATCCTCATTGCTTATTGAAATAGAAATAATTTTTTCTTCATTTACCTTTAATTTAACTTTATCAAATGCTTTTAGTTCTTTTATCGGTCGATAAATATTACTATTTAAATGCGATACATATATTTGAATAACTTCTTCACCATCAAAATTGCCAATGTTTTTTACTTTTAAAGAAACTGATATATCTTGATCATTAATTTTTACTTTTATGTCGCTATAGGCAAAGTTGGTGTAAGACAAACCATAACCAAACGGAAAAATCACATTTTTGTTAATAGTTTCATAATATCGATACCCAACATAAATTGATTCTTTATATATTTCATTGGGAGTTAAAGTAAAGTTTTCACTAAAAGGAACATCTTGATAAGATAGTGGCCAAGTTTCAGTTAATCTTCCACTTGGAGAATATTCACCAAAAATCAAATCATTAGTGGCCTCTCCTATTCCTTCTCCCGCTAATCCCATATATAAGATAGCTTTTACTTTATCTAAAAAAGGCAATTCAACAAAACTCCCACCAAATAAGATAACTACTACTTTTTTACCTAAATCTAATAACTTATTAAGCAAGTTTAATTGATTCTCTGGTAATGTTGTTACTTCGCGATCAAATCCTTCTGATTCAACATAATCATTTTGTCCCATGTAATATAAGATAAGTTCATTATCTTTTAGTTCATTTAATGCTTCTTGCTCTAATTTTTCATCACTTTTTAATTCGCTTGCTTTATATCCTAAGGAAAAATGATAATCAATATTGCGTTTTAAAAATCCATCTTTATGGTAAGATAATTTTTTAGGGTTTAATAAAGATGATCCTGATCCTTGGTATCTTATTTCTTCAAATAATCCACCAATAACATGAACTTTTGTTTTTTTGCTTATTGGTAAAATATTATCATTCTTTAATAGAACTGCTCCAGAACGTGCAACTTCGATTGCTAAATTATAGTTCTTTTCAAAATCGCATTTATGTCTATTAGTTCTAGTCCTTTCAATTGTTTTTAATATATTTTCTACTGATTTATCCACTAGTGACTCATCTATTTTTTTATCTTTAACAGCATTATATAAAGAAATAATATTATGTTCTATCATTCCAGGCATTTCTAAATCAGTACCTGCTTCTAATCCTTTAACGCGATCCACAATTCCGCCCCAATCGGTCATAACCAAACCATCAAAGTGCCATGAATTTCTTAGTATTTCGTTCATTAAATAATTGTTCTCAGAAGCGTGAATACCATTAATTTTATTATAAGCATTCATTACTGCCCATGGTTTAGCGTGCTTAACTGCTAATTCAAAAGGTTTTAAATAGATTTCATGTAACGCTCTTTTATCAACGATTGAATCACCTGTAAAGCGATACTTTTCATTGTTGTTACAAGCAAAATGTTTTAGTGTTGCTGCCACATTTTGACTTTGTACTCCTTTAATATATTCACTTGCTAAATAGCCGCTTAACAAAGGATCTTCACTATAATATTCAAAGTTTCTTCCGCATTTAGGATTTCTTTTAATATTAATCGCAGGTCCAAGTAAAACATTAATATCATAGAAATTACATTCTTCCCCTATTGCTTTACCAACTTTGTATAACAAATTTTTATTCCATGTACTAGCTAGTGTTACA
>CAKPAV010000172.1 GCA_934133115.1 uncultured Bacilli bacterium | reverse complement strand
AGGTAAAGCATAGTTTAATGACCACATAGTTTCTCGATTAACACGAGATACTAAGCAAACACATAATTCAACTAAAATAACCATCGCCATAGTGGATAATGATTCGGAGAATATTTTCGTAGGAATATTTCCATGATATAAAATTACGTAGCGGACGGAAAGCCAAATATATGGCACACCCATAGCAACAAGAACGCACCAATATAATGGATTTTCACTATCGAGGGTATAGATGTTTACAATAATGGAAGCAATGATTGCTACAATGGAGACAAAAAGAAGTATTTTTGTCACCAAAGACATTTTTTCTTTGATTTTTTTCTTTGGATAAGGTTGATAATTCATTGGTTTATTATCATCCTCAAGTATTTTGTAACATAATGGGCATTTTTTTCTTTCGTTGTTAATAGCAACATGACAATGTGGACAATATTTCATATTATTCCACCTCCAAATCATTAGTCTCTACAGTTACTTTTATACCAAGACTAGCCATATTAGAAGCGATTTGCTGGATAACATCACGGTCAACAAACTTACTAGCATATGAGAATACAAAAGTATTATTAACCGATACAGCACCCATATTGACTGGAGATAATTTACTTACTCCAATCATAAATTCAAATCTTTCAATAAATGGAGACATATCTTCTGGTATTGTTAATTTTCCTAAATTAGAAAAACTAACGGTATTTGAATCTTGACCATGCATTTTATAAGCAATACGCATGATAAAATTTTTGATTGGTAATGGTAGTATTTTGACTAAAAAATTCTTTTCGATATTAACATTAGATACGAGTTGACGCATAAGTAAATCACGATTCACTTTACTTAGGGTATCTTTAACATAGTCAACAACATTTTCGAATGTCAATGATTTATTTCTAAATTCACCAGTTGTACGTGTATAAAGCATAAAATTACGCATAGAATGCGAATTAAAATATTTACGTGCATTTATTGGTAAAAATAATCTTAAATTATGTTTAGGTGTCTTTTTATCTTTGAAATAAACATTGTAAAGAGAATAAAGAATTACAGCGCCCATTAATCCTGTAATAGTAGCATCATATTTATGGGCTACTTGTTTTAAATTATCGACATCAGCGATTAATTGAACTAAACCAGTCCAGTTATCTTTATAATGTTTGCCTTTTATTTGAAATGCTCTTGGTTCTTTGTCAGGTGCTTTTACTTTAGATTCATAATTTTCGTTAAAATCATCTAATGTTTCGGCAGATAACTTTTCAACTTCGTCAGTTTGTACGCTACCGTCATTTTTAATATCTTTACCAGTATGAATTAAATAATAATAAACTATTGTTTTTAAAAATTCACTAGCGCCAGTTCCATCAGTTAGGGCATGGAACATTTCAAGAGAAATTCGTCTACCAAAATAAGAAACTGTAAACATAAACCCATTATGTGTATGGATATGAACGGAATTAAATAGATATGGATCTTCTTCTTCAATTATTGGTGTATTGTAGTTGTGTTCTAAATAATACCAAAAAGCCCCACGCTTTAATTTTACGCATAATGATGGGAATCTTTTCAAAGCATCAATAGTTGCTTTTTTTAAAATATTAGGGTCAATATTTTCTTTTAGCAAAGCGGATAGGCGATAACTGTTAGTATCACTACGTTTATAGACAGCAGGGAAAATCTTTGCTGCATTATCCAATGTGTACCATTCATTTGCCATAAGAATCAACCTCTTTTCAAAACGTATGATTATTATAACACATTATCAATAAATCACAATGAAAAAAAGACCTATAAGGTCTTTCATTATTAATTATCTAATTGTAATTTGAGACGAACAAAATCAACTATCTTATCGCGATCAATTTTATACGCAAGCGAAAGTTCGTCAAAAAGCATTTTATGAGCTTTATCAAACATTACACTATCGGTAAGACAAAACTTTGCATTAGTGCTTAATTTAGCTTTTTTAAGTAAATATAGTTTGTAACACATATACGCTATTTCTTTTAAATCACCAGATGATAATTTTTTATGAAATGAGTCTCGACGTTCTTTGGTATCGTCAATAATAGTACTATCAATGCTGTTCATATAAGTGACTAATTCATCAGCTTGATCTTTAGTTAGAACTTCACGCAAAAAGTCTTTTTCTTTACTAATTGGAACAAAAATAGACATGCTTTCATCAAAATTTGGTATTAATTTATAATAGTCATTGCCGCTAATTTGTAAAATTTCTTTAATTGTGCAAATACCATGAGCTTTGTGAACCATTATTTTGCCAACTTCTAGCATCATAAAACCCCCTTTGATACTTATATTTTATCAAAAACTTTTAAAAAAAGTAAGCATAAAAAAGGTAAAAAATTATATTTTAAGTTTTTTAAATAAAAGGTCCAATAAATGTCAAAAAATGTTCGACAAATGTTAACGACAAATATTAATTTATACAATAAATTAGAGCAAAAAAAAGATACTTTGTTATTATTTTAACATATTCTTAAAAATGGCCTAATTGTTGTTCTTTTTCGTAATAAGATGATTATGACTAAAAATAAAATGATGGTGCTTTCACAAACTGTTAAAACTGGCTTTCTGCATATGCTCGATTGCATTTTATGGCATCAATAGCTAAGACAATCATCAAAACACGTAATGCATCATTACTATTTTTAATATCTAAAACATATGTATCTGTAAAATTAAACAATTGCTTATTAATATATGCAATTACTTGGTTGTTAGAATTAACAATACTATAATCCCACTCCCAAATATTTCCAGTAACTGTCCAATCTGAACAAGTCAAAGAAAATTTTGGCCTAAACCAAGAAAATTCTTTAATAATTTCACCTACTTCATTACCATTTTCAAACATGGTAAAGTGAGGAAGGAATCTAAATATTTGTTCCTTTAGTGTTCCAATATGTACATTATTTTGATTATAAATGTGAAATAAATGTCCCCAAGATAGTTGCCCTTGAACATGAAAAAACACATTGCCTACTTCATCAAAAATATTGTAAGAATCAAACCAAGAGAAGAACTTTTGTTTAAATAATAATTTCATGTTTTTATTTTAAATAGTTTAATACTTCGTTTGTATCAACCACTCTACTATCGTAGCAGCGAGAAAAATAATCTAATCCATCTTCTTGCTTACCAATTAAGAATGTGCCACAGGCATCAGCTGGAACAATTGTTTTATAGTTGAGAAAATAAGCACCAGCAAGTGTTTGAAGAACACATATATTTGTATCTGCTCCAAAGGCAATTAAAGTGTCTACTCCCAATTCTCTTAATAACAAATCTAAATCCGTTTGAAAAAATCCGTTGTAACGGCGTTTTGGAATAATAAAATCTTTCTTGGTAACATTGAAAATATCAAGTGGTTTTGCAGCTTCGCTATCTTTAATACCATGTTCTCCCCATAATTCAAGTTCTTTATCAACTCCAGGAATGTGAGCATCACAAGAAAAGATAATCGGAATGTTTTTTTCTCTAGCTTTGTGAATGATTTTATTGGCATTTTTAACTGCTTCATCTAATACCGGAATATTACCTTGTGATCCACCTAATAAATCAATTACTAGAATTGCACATTTTTTTAAATCTACTTCTTTGCTTGTTTGCCATTTGGTATTTTGGTGTTTAGGTATATACATAATAATTAGCTCCTTTATTTATACACATATTTTATATTAAAAGTATTGAAAAGTTAATAAAAGGTTATAAATAGGCAAACATTAAATATTGAAATTTATAAATTGGTTTTACTATACATTGACTCTTGTATTTATATAAATCGTAGCACACAAATAAAAATAACAAATAAAAAAGTTTGATTTGACCGAAACGTTTAATAAATGGTGTCTTTCCTGCAAAGGTCACCAAAACCATGATTCTTTTCATTTGATTATTAATAAAAAACTTATTTTTTGTATGTTTTTGAGCCAAAAAATATATTTATTCATCAAATCTTACACAAATTAGCAAAAAACATTCGAATCAGAATTGAACCAAAATGCATCAAATCGTAGCACGAGTAGCACGGAAACAACAAAAAAGCCCGGTAAACATCGGGCATATTTTGTAAAATGGTGACCTATACGGGGGCTAAACCTTGGCTTAAATATAATTGTCTAGAATAAATGTATTACGATTAATATACATTTATTCTATTAATATCAATGTTGATGTTTTATCTAAAAAATGTAAAATACTACTTTTTACATTCCAACGTAGCATAATCGTAGCAAACGAACCCGATTAAAGG
>CAKPAV010000171.1 GCA_934133115.1 uncultured Bacilli bacterium | reverse complement strand
AGTTGGAGCACTAACTAAATGTCTTGTAAATAAAGTATATAAAATTGGTGCACTTCCTAAAGCCATACCTGGGTGTCCAGATTTTGCTTTGTTAATTCCATCAATACAAGTAGCTCTAATTGCGGCTACGCAAAGTTGATCATCTTTGTTCATTGTTAAATTTCCTTTCAATAATTAGTTTTAGTCTTCGTTATCAATTTTAATATGTAAATCTTTTAATTGTTGTTCATCAACTGGTTGAGGTGCATTTGACATTGGGCAAACAGCAGATAAATTCTTAGGGAAAGCAATAACATCACGAATGTTATTTGTACCAGCAAGAATCATTGTTAAGCGATCTAAACCAAATGCCATACCACCATGTGGAGGTGTTCCATAATTGAAAGCATTAATGAAGAAACCAAATTTATTTTTAATATCTTCATCAGTTAATCCTAAGACCTCAAAGATCTTCTTTTGTACTTTTCCATCATAGATTCTTAAAGAACCACCACCGGCTTCATAACCATTAAATACGATATCATAAGCTTGAGCATATACTTTGCTTGGATCAGTATCTAAGTATTTTAAGTCTTCATCACATGGGCGAGTGAATGGATGGTGATTTGAGACATAACGATGCTCAGTTTCGCTATATTCAAATAATGGCCAGTGAACAACCCATAATAGGTCATAAGTATCAGGTTTAATAAATCCTAATTGTTTAGCATAATTACTTCTTATTGAACCTAAACCGAAGCAAACATTAGTGTTATTGTCGCTTGCAGCCATAATAATGATATCATTATTGTTATAGTTTAATGTTGCTTTCAATGCTACTTTTTCTTCTTCACTTAAATATTTAATAAATGAACCCACTAATTCATCATTTTCAACTTTTAAGACAGTTACGCCATGTAAAGAGAATTTTTTAGCTTGCATATTTAGTTCATCGATTACTTTTCTAGATGTAACATTAGCAACACCAGGAACAACGATTGCTTTCATAAATTTAGCATTTTTAAATGCTTCGAAAGCGGAATTAGCAAATATTGATTTAACATCTACTAAATGCATTCCAAATCTTGTATCAGGTTTATCACTACCATATACATTAACTGCTTCATCATATTCCATACGTCTTAAAGGTAAATCAATCTTAATACCTTTAACATCTAACATGATTTTGGCAATTAATCCTTCCATAAGAGTTAAGAACTCTTCTTGATCTAAGAAAGATGTTTCAATATCAATTTGCGTAAAGTCAGGTTGACGATCAGCGCGTAAGTCTTCATCACGGAAGCAACGAGCTACTTGATAATATCTTTCAATACCACCAACCATCAATAATTGTTTATAGATTTGCGGTGATTGAGGTAAAGCATAGAAATGTCCTTTATGAATTCGAGAAGGAACCAAATAGTCTCTTGCTCCTTCTGGAGTAGATAAACATAAAATTGGTGTTTCTACTTCTAAGAATTCATGGGCATCTAAATATTCATGAACAGCTTTAACAATTTTAGCTCTTGTATGTAATATTTCTTGCATACAAGGTCTTCTTAAGTCTAAATAACGATATTTTAAACGAGTATCTTCTAAAGCATCGGTATTATCATCAATAATCATTGGAGTAGTTTGTGCTTCATTAATTAAAACAATTTTTGAAGCAATAACTTCAATTTTACCAGTTTTTAATTTAGTATTTTCGACTTCTTTTTTTGCTACTTCACCAAATACTTGGATAACATATTCATTACGAATATCTGGTAAATCGGTTATTTTATCGGTGTTAACCATAACTTGAACAATACCAGTTTTATCACGTAAATCAATAAACATAATGGAGCCTAAATTTCTCCATTTATGAACCCATCCTAGTAAGGTGACTTTTTGGCCGACTTCTTCTAATCCTAAACGGCCATTATAATGTGTACGTTCCATAATTAACTCCTATTCTTTGTGATGGTGATGATGGCAACAACATTCGTGTCCATCTTCTTCCTCACAATATTCATCTTCATCGTCTTCTTCATGATGATGTCCACATCCGCATTCATGTTCTTCGTGATCATGGTCACAACAACAATCGCCTTCCGCATGGCCATGCCCTGAGCAACATCCATCATGATGTTCTTCCTCTTCATAATCATTAAACATCATATCTAATGTGTCAATTAAATTAGCTAAAGGAATATTTACTTGTTTTTGAGTATGTAAGTCTTTTAATACGACTTCATCTTTTGCTACTTCATCTTCGCCAACAATAACTGCTAGTTGTGCATTAGCGTTTTCAGCGCGTTTAAATAATTGTTTAAATGATTTATTTTCTAAACAAACTTCGACTTTATAAGCATTAGCTCTTAAGTATTCTGCAACGGATAAAGCATTTTTTATACATTTTTCACCAATTGGCATGACATATAAATCAGTTTTTAAAGAGGTATCTTTTAATAAGTTATCTTCTTTCATAACTGCATATAATCTTTCAATACCAAATGCTAAGCCAACGCCCGCTAAAGCAGGACCGCCTACTTCTTTTAATAAGTTATCATAGTGTCCGCCTGCTCCAATTGCACCTAAATCCATACCACTTTCAGTGCGATAGTGGAATTCAAAAATAATATGTGAATAATAATCTAATCCGCGAACTAATCCATCATCGATTTCATATGGAATTTGGAATTCATCCAAAGCATCAGTAACAATTTTAAAACGCTCTTTTGCACTCTCACTTAAATAATCACGCATTTTAGGGGCATTATTAGCGATTTTTTGATCACTTTCTACTTTACAATCTAAAATTCTTAAAGGATTGATTTTAAAGCGTTCTTTACAATCTTCACACATTTCATCAATGTGATTAGCAAAATAAGTTTTTAAAGCTTCTTTATAATTATCACGTGATTCTTGGTCACCTAAAGAATTGATTTTTAATTTAACATTTTTGAATCCTAAAAATCTTAAAGCATCATAACCAAGCATAATAACTTCAAGATCTTGATAAGCATTAGTGACCCCAACGCTTTCAACGCCAAATTGATTAAATTGACGATATCGACCTGCTTGAGGTCTTTCATATCTAAAACATGGTCCAATATAAAATTCTTTAATTGGTAAATCTTTTGTTGCGTATAACTTGTTAGATACAATTGAACGCATTACTCCTGCAGTGACTTCAGGACGTAATGTAATTGAACGATCACCTTTATCTAAGAAAGTATACATTTCTTTTCTTACAATATCAGATGATTCACCTACTGAACGATTAAATAATTCAGTATGTTCGATGATTGGTGTACGAATCTGGTTAAAAGCATACATTTCTGCGACTGCTTTTAATACCATTTCTATGTAGTCAAATCCACGAGCTTCATCATCATAGATATCATGTGTTCCTTTTACAATATTAATGGCCATAACTTTCCTCCTTAAAAAAATAAAAACGTCCATTCATAAGGACGTTTATTAACGCGGTACCACCTTAATTCATATTTCTATGCACTTAATCGCGTTAACGCCGCTTACGTTTTCTCTACTTATTCAAGAAAATGTCTCCATAGTGTCCATTTTCGATTTTATAAGTTCTTTCACCAGGCGAGCTCTCTCTAAAATAAAATCATAAAACTAATCTATTTCTTTGACGTATTAATTATAATATTTTAAATATTATAAAGTCAATCAAACTACTTTCTTTTTTCATTAAAAAATGGCTAATTAATAAAAAAGAACAAATTTTTAGGTTTGTTCTTAATTTTTTTCCTATTAATGAATGGTCCTATTAACTTCATAAACGCCATTAACGTTTAATAAAACATTTTTGATATTTTCATATTCATTATAGTTTTTGACTAATATCGTCGCTGTTATTGTCGCGGTAAGTGTTGTTTTGTGTGCTTTTGCGCTAATATTGGTAACATTAATTTTATGAATTGAAAATGCTGTCATTATATCCATTAATAAGTTGTTACGGTCTGTACATTCCATTGCTATATCAACAGGATATGTTTGTTCTTTTAAGTTCTCATTCCAAAACACTTCCACTAAACGCTTGCCATCTTTAATATTTGGACATTCACGTCTATGAATGGTGATACCTTTTCCTTTAGTGATATAACCAACAATATCATCACCAGGAATTGGCGTACAACAAGAGCCTAAATTTATAGCAACTTTACCAGCATTTTTAACTAAAATTGGATTATCGCTATCTTTATCATTTCTTGCTTTAGCAAATACTAAGTTTGTTTTCTTTTTGATATTTAAAAATTCAATAACATTACCCGCGGCAGGATTACGAT
>CAKPAV010000170.1 GCA_934133115.1 uncultured Bacilli bacterium | reverse complement strand
TTTGAAAAGTCAGTTGCAACTGTGCTTATTGCGGAAAATGATAAAGGTGAAGATGTTGGGTATGCAATATACTATCCCATTTTTTCTTCGTTTTCTGCTAATGTAAAAATGCATTTAAAAGATCTATTTATTAAGCATAATTATCATCATCAAGGATAAGGAAAAGAATTCTTCTTTAAACTTGCAAAAATTATCAAAAAAGAAGGATATAAGGATATATAGAAATTGAATGGAGTTGTCTTGATTGGAATGTCCCTTCAATTGAATTTTATAAAAGAAAGCTAATGTAAAAACTTGCAAAAAAGTATTATTTTTATAACTAATCACTTGTAAAATTTTATAAAATTTAATACAATATGTCGTAAAACATTACGAAATGCATTGCTTAATTTATTTAAAAAATTAAAAGGAGGAATAAATATATGAAAAAAAGATTACTAACGCTCTCGCTATTATGTGCACTAAGCGTAGTTGGTGCAATTTCTATAACAAGTTGTGGTGATGCTACCGGGAGCGATACAACAGTAGAGTCTAACAAAAAGACTTTATTAGTAACCTTAGAAGGTGAAAAATCAGTTGGACAAATAATTATTATTAATGTCAAAGATCAGGATGGAAACGTAGTTGAAAACGCAAAAATTGAAATCCTTGAAGGTAAAGAATTTATTACTATAGATGGTAATAAAATTTCTTTAAATGGTAAAGGGCACGTTAAAATTCAAATCAGTAAAGAAGGCTACAATTCTTATGAAACTGAATTCGATATTAATGAAGCAGTTTTACTTAAATTAAATGTTTCTTTTGAAGGAAAATTATTCCATGGTGAAACTATCAAAACAGTTGTTAAAGATGAAAACGGTTTAGAAATAACAGATTTCAAAATTGATATTAGAAAAGGTGGAGATTTTGCTTATACAAAAGGGAACGATATTATTTTATTAGATAAAGGTACCGTTGCTGGTATTATTTCTAAAGATGGATACGAAGAAACACCATTTGAATTTGAATCTAAAGAAGTATTAAGAATTAAGGACATTAAGGACAATGTCGACAATTATAATGGTAAATTAGTCACTGTTAGAGGTATCGTTACTGCTTCTTATGGTAATACTTTCTATTTAATGGATGGTAAAAATGGTTTTTATGTTTATAACATGAATAGACTTGAAACTGCAGGTAATCCAGGAGATGGTTTTGAAAATGGTCGTGTAGTTATGAATAAAGCTGTTTTAGTAACTGCCCAAGTAGATAATGGTAATTATGGATTACAACTTGCAGGCAACGTTAATGGCTCTTTTATCGAAGATGCATGTGTTCTTAAATCTAACATGACCGTTCAAGAACCTTTATGTTATGAAGTTAAAAAAGAAGCTGATATTATCGCATATAATGCTTCCCCAAAATTAGCTGGGTCACGTATTAAAATTACAGGTAAGTATATAACAGGAGATTTTTCAAGTGCTGAACAAACAGGTGCTAAAGACGCAATCTTCAACTTCACTTATGGGTCTACCAATTATCAAGCTAAATTTAATAAATATGGTAATGTAAGCACAGTTAAATCTTATTGGAATAAACAAAAAATAGAAGCTGGAGATTATGTAACTATTGAAGGCAATTTCACTAATTATAGAAATACAGTATCCATTGATTTAACTGATGAAGGAACCATTATTCATAATGAATCAAAAGATATAAATAATATTATTTGTGTTGCTAGTAATTCTAAAGTAGCTCAAGATCAAACCATTACTTTATCTGCTACTTTACCAGAAGGATTAACTGGCACTCCTACTTTTGAAATAATTAAAGGTAATGAATTTGCTACTCTTGAAGGTAACACTTTAAAAGGTATTAAACCTGGCCAAGTTACTATTGTTGCTAAAGTCGGTGATAAAGTAAGTATGCCAATTGAAATTATCGTTACTGAAGGAGAATATTCTTCAATAAGTTCTATTAGAACTATGGAAATCGGCGCTGAAGTTACAGCAGCAGGAAAAATATTAGGTTTCTATAGAGATGGTGTATTAATTCAAGATAATTCTGGTTATTTATTCTGTAAAACCGAAGATGATTATTATCCACAAGGAATAAAAATTGGCGATTATGTCGCAGCAAGTGGAACTACAATTACCTATGTTGATAACGCTAGAAAGTTCCCTTCAATCAGCGATTCTAAATTTAAAGTATTAGATAAAAAAGAAATTGCTACTACTTATACTAAAGTTAATCAATCAGATTTTAAGAACTTTACTGATGGGGAATTAAAAAACGGTAAAGCTATTGAAGTTGAACTTACTGTTGATAAATTTATTAAGAAGAACGGAATTCCTATGGGTAAAGGTTACTTTACGCTTCCTGATGGTGATGAACCAGGTACTGAATATTATTTCTTAGGATATGATAATAGTTTATATTTAAAGCCATTAGAATCATCAAATGTAAAAGCAATTGTTTATGGTACATATTCAACAAAAATTAATAAAAAAGGTTATATTATCATGGTAACTGAAGCCACAAAGAAAGTTACTTCTTTAGAAAATATTACTTTAGAATTAGCACAAACTATTATTGATAATAATTTAGATGGCAGTAAATATCTTACTACAGCTGATATTACTGTTGGTCCAATCGGTGCTTCTAAAGATGGAATTAAACTTGTTGTTGTTGAAGGTGATGCAAGTTTAGTTTATATCGATAAAAGTGATTTCTTCCATGATTTCAAAATTAAATCAACTGGAACAGCAGGTGTAGTTAAACTTCAAGCTCAAAGCGCTGATGGTAGTATTAAATCTAATATTGTAGAATTAACTATTAAACAATACGTAATTGAATAATATGAAATAATTAAATCTGAACAAAAGTGAATCAAAATGATTCACGTCCACGACTTAATTGTCGTGGTTTTTTTATGTGTGACGGGCACGATATATATCTAAAGGGTGAAAGTCCCGAGTAGGAATGTCGTTATAACTACATAGTGAAACGCAAGTCTAGTATCGCGAGGTATGAGATGAAAGAAGCGCGTAGCAAATAGATTGGGTAACGAAAAGAAACTTGATATAAGGCGATTAACTTGTGATGAGGAAACATAACATTCTAAAATCACAAACGACCGTAATAGTTAGTTACTATTCCACTAAATTTAACCTCTTCCAGTAAGAAGAATAGAGATACCAAAGCCAAACGGTGGAGTAAGAAAACTAGGTATTCCAACAGTTGTTGATGGAATAATTCAGCAAGCTTTAGTCCAAAAGATGACACCCATATTTGAACCTACATTTAGTGAATATTCATACGGATTTAGACCAAGTAGAAGATGTCAAAATGCAATTGATAGAGTTTTAGAATTAATTAATCAAGGATATGAATGGATAATAGACCTAGACCTAGAAAAGTTCTTTGATAACGTTCCTCAAGATAAACTCATAAGACTTGTAGATAATAAGGTTAATGACAGTGATGTAACAGCATTAATTCATAAATACTTACGAGCAGGTGTTATGGTGAATGGAGCATTTGAAGAAACAAAAATAGGAACACCGCAAGGAGGAAATCTTTCACCTTTACAAGTAATATTTATTTAAATGAACTTGATAAAGAACTAGAAAGAAGGGGACTGCATTTTGCAAGATATGCAGATGATTGTGTGATATTGGTTAAAACCAATTATTCAGCTGAAAGAGTAATGAGGAATATTGTTACTTTTATTGAAAGAAAACTGAAACTAAAAGTTAATGCCGATAAAACACATATCACAAGACCAAATAACCTAAAATATCTAGGGTTTTCATTTTGGAAATCAAAAGAAGGTTGGTTAGCAAAACCACATCAACAAAGTTTTAAGAAATTATTCTTCAAACTAAAGAAATTAGTTAAACGTTCTTGGAGTATAGATTTAACTTATCGAATTAAGAAGATAAATGAAGTCTTGCGTAGTTGGATTAACTACTATCGAAAGACATCAATGAAAAGTAGAATAGAAAAATTGGGAGAATGGTTGAGAAATGCAATACGTGTAGTAATATGGAAGCAATGGAAACTACCTTACACTAGGCGAATAGCATTAATCAAACTTGGTTTAAGTGAAAATGAAGCAAAATGCGTATCAAATGCAAGAAAAGGATATCAACACATTTGTCATTGCTGGAGTATAACAAAAGCAATCAATAATTCATGACTAAAGAAAAGAGGGCTTGTAAACCCTCTTGAATACTATCTTAAACCGATAGCGTAGGATGTTTATTTAAACCGCCGTATACGGAAGACCGTACGTACGGTGGTGTGAGAG
>CAKPAV010000169.1 GCA_934133115.1 uncultured Bacilli bacterium | reverse complement strand
TTTCATTGTTATGACAGGTGTACCTTCTTCAGGCATAGCTTGTTCCATAACGTTTTCTTCTACTACGACTTCTTCTTCCTTTTCGCTCATTTTATGAGTCCTCCTTTTGTTAGTTCCTCCACCACTTCGAACATAGTCCCTTAAGTAATTAAGACGCGGACTATGAATTCATGATGTGTGTAGTCCTGATTTTTCAGGCCAAGTTATTCTACCATAGTAAGTATTACTATGCAACTTTTTTTTACTTTTTAAACAAATAAAAATGGGAAGAAAAACAACTTCCCACAAATAATTATTTTTTTAATGTTTTTAACTTGTCAAAAATACTTTTTATAGCCTCTTTTTGATCATAACCACGATATTTTTTAGAAGATAGCAAACTGATAGTGTGTTCATTAGTTTTAAATATAACTTGATAGCCTAAAAAAGTACTCGCTTTTATTTTCTTTAAATCGCTAATGTTATAGCGTTCAACTAAATTTAAGTATTTTAAAGTTTTCTTATCTAAATAAAAAAGTTGGATACGATTATCATCAAGAGTTAAAGCATATACTTTACGCTTATTCGCAGTTAAAGCCGCACCTATTGCTCCACCCATAATAACGTCAAAATTACTAGGAGCATCTTCACATAAAATCAAATCCTCAGTAGATGAAATTAATCCTTGCGTAATTAGTTCATCTTTAGTTTGCTTGAAATCCATGATTATTTCTCGCTTTCATTTGTTTTTTCACTTGTTTCAATATTTTCTAATGGTGAGGTTGTACTTTCTACTTTACGAGTCTCAACTTTTTTCGTTTGTTGTCTAATGTAATAGAATAAAACTAAAGCCGACAAAATGACTGCAATAACAACATCAAGTACAATTGATGTAAATGCTTTAGTTACGCCAGTAGCAAAATCTACATTTGCTTGAGCACACATAATACCAACACTTGCAAATTCTGCAATGAAAATTTCAAATAATCCGATAACTGAAGCAACAACGTAAATAACATTACTATTATCTTCTGGATTGAATTTTTTATAAATCATGATAATTGATAATGCCATCAATGCACCAATATATCCAGCAATAATACCAACAAAAACATAAAGAACAATCCAAAGAGCCACCACAGCTAAAGAAACTAAAATTCCAAGCACGTAACCTTTTACTTTATTTGACATATTTTTTTCCTCCGTTTCCAAACAAAATGATACAATATTATTGAACTTTTATCAACAAAGAGTAAATATTTGTTGCTATTTTTTATTTTTTATTTTTGCACGAGGATGAGCTTCATTATATTCTTTTTTCATTGCCTCTGTAGTTACATGAGTATAGATTTGAGTTGTAGAAATAGATGCATGTCCTAACATCGTTTGAATTACTCTTAAATCCGCGCCTCGTTCTAAAAGTCCTGTGGCAAAAGTATGACGAAGCATATGCGGGTGAAGTCCTAAAAATATTCCCGTTTTATTTTCTATTTGATGCAAAATATATTCTAAACCGCGTAAAGTTAATTTTTCACCTTTACTATTTAAAAATAATTTAGTGGGTATTTCTTCACTAGTGGATTTAAGTAATAGTTTTGGTCTTAAATCTTTGTAATAAGTGTTTAATGCTTTTTGACACTCAATAGAAAAAGGAACAATCCTTTCTTTTGAGCCCTTACCAATAACTTTAATAATTCTTCCACGAAAATCGACATCACTAACATTAATATTTACTAATTCAGAGCCACGAAATCCAGAAGCATAAAGAAGTTCCAGAATAGCTTGATCCCTTTCCATTAGTTCATCTTTTCTTTCCTTGTTAGCTTTTAAAAGTTTTTCCACATCGTCATCAAATAAAATTTTTGGATATTTTATATCAGCTTTAGGTGAAGTAACCGCTACAAAAGGATTGAATTTTACATATTTATTTTTTTCTAAATAATCATAAAAACTTCTTAATCCGCTTAATCTTCTTTTCAAAGTACGCTTAGAAATATTATTAAGTCTTTCATCGCTTAAAAAGCCACGAATCGTAAGATTAGAAACTTTTAAAGGATTAAATCCTCTTTTTTCGGCATATTTATAAAACTTTTTTATATCTTCTAAATAACTTTCAATTGTTTTATCCGAATATCCTTTTTCTAATTTTAGATATTCTTTATACATGCTAATTTCATCACTCATAATTATGACTCCACCAATCCTTCAGTGAAGCAAGAGCAATATTACTTACTTCAATTTTTTCGAGTTTAGTGTCTCGCGGAACAATTCCGTAATTAGCGTTCATTGGTGAAAAATCACTTGGAGAACAAATTGCTAAATAGTTTAATAAAGCACCAATCATTGTATTTATTGGTGGGGCAATAAATTCTTCTTCTTTTAATCTTTTATAAACACTTAATGCCGCAATAATACCTGAACATGCACTTTCCACATATCCTTCCACACCAGATAATTGTCCGGCAATAAAAATAGATGGAGCATTTTTAAGTGACAAATCTCTATTTAGGTGTTTGGGAGCGCAAATATAAGTATTGCGATGCATTAAGCCATATCGAACATATTTAGCATTTTCTAATCCTGGAATAAGCGAGAAAACTCTTTTTTGTTCGCTATATGTTAAATTAGTTTGAAAACCGACAATATTATATAAACTACCAATAACATTATCTTGTCTTAACTGTACAACGGCATAAGGACGATCTTCGGGTGTTCTTCGTAGTCCCATTGGTTTTAAAGGGCCATAACGCAAAGTTTTTTCTCCTCTTTTTGCCATTGCCTCAATCGGCATACAACCTTCAAAATATTTTTTATCAAAATCATGTAGTTTGGCAAGTTCAGCATTTATTAAAGCATCATAAAATTTTTCATATTCTTCTTTATTCATGGCACAGTTAATGTAACTATTATCACCTTGTTCATAACGTGATTTATAATAAGCTTTAGTAAAATCAATACTATTTTTTTCCACAATTGGAGCACAGGCATCAAAAAACGAAAACATTTTTTCTCCTGTAATAGTTTCTAGTTTTTGAATAATATTTTCACTTGATAATGGGCCAGTCGCAACAATAATCAAAGCGTCAGAATCAAAGTCAACATATTCTTCATTATGAAAATTAACTAAGGGATGATTCTTAATTATTTCGGTAATTTTGCTAGCAAATAAATCACGATCAACCGCTAAAGCATTACCAGCAGGTACTCTTGTTTCCTCGGCAATTTTCATAATTAAACTATTCATCAAGCGCATTTCGCTTTTTAATAAGCCACAAGCATTATCTAAATTATTAGATTTTAAAGAATTCGAACAAACTAATTCTGCAAAATTAGCGCTATGATGCGCGCCAGTGTTATTAATCGGTCTTTGTTCATATAAATCAACTTTGATACCTTTATTTATTAAAAAATACGTAGCTTCTACACCTGCTAATCCAGCTCCTATCACTATTACTTTTTTCACATTAATCACCTTTATTAATATAACATAACTTTGCTCAAACAAATAGAAAAAGAAGACTATTTAGCCTTCTTTGGTTTGATATATTTTTCCATGTGATGGCAATTAGGGAAATTGCTACATCCAATGAACTTAGAATATTTTCCTTGTTTGACAAGTAAATCTCCACCACATTCTGGACATTTTCCAACAATAATTGGTTCTTCTACTTTTGCATTTTTATCTTCCATGATGTAGTGACATTTTGGAAAATTACTACAGCCGTAGAATGTTTGTCCTTTTTTGTTTTTTCTTAGCACAAGTGGGGAACCACATTCTGGACAAATCGGAGCGTCACTTGGAATTTCTGCTTTTTCTTTTGGAGCAATATAGTGGCAATGCGGATAATTAGAACAAGCTTCAAACTTTCCATATTTCGAATTTTTAAATACCATTGGGGAACCACATTTTGGGCAAATATTTCCACTTGGTTCATCTTTTGCTTTTTCAATATGCTCTTTTGCATAAGCAAGTTGAGTCATAAAACTATCATAGAAAGTTTGCAATAATTGAATACGTGATTCACTACCCGCAACAATGTCATCAAGGTTCTTTTCCATTTGTGCAGTAAAAGATGGATTAACTAGATTAGTAAAATATTCTTCTAATAAGTTGTCAGTTTTAATTCCTTGTTCCGTTGGAATCAAGATTCCTGATTCAACATTAACATACTTTCTTGCTTTTAATATTTCAATTGTTGATGCATATGTTGATGGTCTTCCAATACCGACTTCTTCCATAGTTTTAACAAGCTTAGCTTCAGAAAATCTTGCTGGAGCTTTAGTAAAGTTTTGTTCTTTAACTATATCTTGAAC
>CAKPAV010000168.1 GCA_934133115.1 uncultured Bacilli bacterium | reverse complement strand
ATAAAAAAATCTCGACTTAATGCCGAGATTTTTATGTTTTAACTATTTTGTAGCTTTTCTAGCTTGACGATTTTTAAGTTGTTTTGCGTAATTCACATTACCAACTTCGCCTTGAGGCAAACCCTTAGATTCCATTAAGTCTGCAATCATCATTTTTGCTCTCTTAATTGATAAAGCTGATTTAACTTTAATCATTGTTGGAGTATTTGCAAAACATTTTTTCTTGCTTTCATCACGTGCAGGAATTGTAGTGCCTTCGTATTTCTTTGGATCAGTAGCAAGATATAATTTTAAGTTTTTACCAACAAGAGTAATACGAGCATATTCTTCTTTTCTTAATCTGAATGTGTCGCTACCATGAGATAAACGAGACTTAACGCCATAACTTAATAATTCATTTTTTAAGATGTTATAGTTTTCTTTGATTTCAGAACTTGCCTTTGTCATCTTTTCATCAAATGGTCTTCTAACAACTTTTTTTGTAGAACCCGTTGCATCAGGTACTACATCAGTTTCAACTGAATCTTCATCCGATTCTTCTTCTAATTCTTCAGGCTCTTCTTCATCTTCAGCTTCAACTTCTTCTTCAACAACTTCTTCTTTTGGTTCTTCTTCGACTACATTCGCATCGATGTCTTCTTTGACTTCTTCTAATTCTTTAATTTCTTTACTTTCGATTCGTGCGGCTTTGAAAGAGTAAATCAATGATGCAAGTGCACAAATTGCATAAATTGCCAAGAAAATTAATTCTAGTACAACTAATAATTTGTCAGAATCTTTCCATACTCCCAAGCAGATACCACGATAGGCGCATAATAGAATCATTGGTAAGGCTAATGAAGTGATAGGTGCTAGCACTTCTACCATAGAAAGTGTACCCTTTTTACTAGCATGAATAATCCAATAAATTAATGATGCTAATGCTAATGCTGCTATTCCGAATGCAATGAATGACTTGTAATCAATTGGTCTTACAAATGTGAAATAGTAGACATAGTGGCATCCTCTACCAATGTAACTGAAGAATTCTCCACCTAGCATAGCTAAGCCGAAAATTACAACGAACAAGAATGAGAAGATGTTCAATAAAACAAATGCAGCGGCTTTACCTTTAACTTTAAATTCCATATTAAACTCCCCTTTTTTTAAAGTACACTAATATTTTACATTATTTCTTTAAAATAACAACTATTTTTTGCAACTTTTTAGTAAAAAAAGGCTATCTTTTTCCGTATAATTTGTTTTTTTAGCGTAAATTGTTGTTTTTAAAGCGCGAACGGATATTTTAGTAACATTATAGATTAAATTTTATTTATATCCGGCAAAACCGGATCATTGATTTTAACAATTTTGCGATCATACGTTAAAATGCCATTAGTTTCATCTTCAACATCGCTAATTTGTGTGTAAATACATCCTGACAACCCTTTAAATGCGTAAGGTAATATTTTTTCTTGATATAATTTATTCAACGACTTTTGATATTCTTCTTTTGTTTTAAATAATTTATAGCCATATGTACGTGATATGTTATATGAATGCTCAATAACTTTGTAAACATAACCACCAAATTCCGATAAAATAATTGGCTTCATTTCTTTATTAAATTTTATATCTTTAAAATAAATATGTTCTGAAATCACATCAGACTTGTTAGATTTAAACCATCCTGAAGTCGTATCAATAATACGAGTATTATCTAAATCTTTTACATAATCATACATTTTATCAGCGTCAAATTGTCCCCATCCTTCGTTAAAAATTGTGTAATAAACAACTGAAGGATGGTTATAAAGCATAGCAATAGTTTCTTTTGTTTCTTTTTTAAACTGTTCTTTAATAATATTCCTAGTAGTAAATCCTTTTTTTAGTCTTTTTGTTAATCCTATATTAGGTAAAATAGTATCAGTTAAATAATTATAACTTCCATTATTAACAAAATCTTGAAAAACAATCATTCCTAGTTTGTCACATAAATAATAAAAATAATCTGTTTCAACTTTTATATGTTTTCTAAGAGTATTAAATCCTAGTTTTTTTACCACATTAATTTCATCTTCATATTTTTTATATGTTTTAGGTGTTAATAAACCATCTGGATAATATCCCTGATCTAATAATCCGTTAAAGAAATATGGTTTATCATTAAGCAATAAACACGGATATCCTTGAAATTCACCAACTTTAATTGTTCGTAAAGCAAAATATGATTCCACATAATCATCTTCACCTTTTAAAATAAATTTATATAAATAAGGATTTTTTGGTGTCCAATTATTTGGATTCTTGATTTTAATCTTGATCTCTTCGCTTTTAAATCTATAAATTTGTTTTTTGTTTTCTGAAAAAATAATTATTTGTTTTTTTAATATATCACCATAAACTTTAATCGTTACTTCATCTAATGTCGTATCAATCTTTATATTTTTAAAATATTTATTAGGTACGCTTTCAATCCAACATGTTTTCCATATCCCGGAAGTTTTAGTGTACCACATTCCTTTTGATTTAATAGCTTGCTTTCCATAGCCATATATTTTATTTAAATCATCTTGTACTTTTACAATTAATTCGTATTTTTCATTTTCTTTTTTAATACAATTTGTTATATCAACTTCAAAAGGAAGGTACCCGCCTTCATGATGCATAACTAACTTTCCGTTAATATACACATCACTTATTTGATCAATCCCATCAAAATGAAGTATAATTCGACCAACATTAAATGATTTTGAAATATTAAAAAAACGACGATAATAAATATATTCTCCTTTTTTTAGCTCTTTATTTACTTTTGATAGTTTTGATTCAATAGGAAAAGGAACTATTACTTGCGAAAAATATTTAGTAGGCAATTCTTTTGATTTTGTAATTTTAACATCCCATAAGCCATTTAAGCATAAATAAGATGCTCTTTTAAATTGCATACGAGGATATTCTTGAAGCGGTACATCTTCAAGCGGATTATCATCTAAATATAAGTTGTTATACTTGTTTCTCATTTTTATTTTCCTTTACTCATGAATCTTTATAAAAGCTAATTATGATAATTGCTTTTAACTTTAAAATTATATTCTCTTAGGAATAAAACATTACAACATTGCTAATAGGTTTCTTTTAATAAAAGTTAGTTAGTAAATAAATTAGTCATTAAGTTTTAATCCATATTTATATTATTATTCATTTAAGCAATTTTTAAAATAAATTTAATCATTACATTCATCACCAGTAGGACTTACAATACTATTTCCGATATTTACTAAATGGTCCGCAACTCTTTCTAGATTTGATATTGCTGAAATAAATAGAGAATTTAATTCTATTTTACAATCTCCCATAGATAAGCGTGTATAATGCTCAGAAGTATATTTTGTTTTCATTTCATCAATTGTTTCTTCTATTTGATTTAAGGAATTCAAATGATTAATATCATATGTATCAAATATTTTTAAAGCTAATGTGTACATTTCTCCTACCTTCTTAAACATTATACTTATATCATTCTTTCCAGTTGCAGAAAAGTCTACATTTTCTTTATCTAATACTTCTTCAATATCAACCATATTTTCAGCATGATCGCCAATTCTTTCAATATCATTAATAACATGGAAATATGCACCGACAACTTTTTCATTACTGCCATCCATCAAAGGAGCTAGTTTAATTAAAAACTTTGTAATTTCTGTATTCATAAAGTTGATATATTCTTCATTTTGTTTAAATGCTATTAAATCAATTGTTTCATTATTTAATAATCTATTCATCGCTGCATTAAGATTAGTCTTAGCAATGCTTGCCATATAATCAACTTCTTTTTTAACTTGTGTAATAGCAATTGAAGGTGTGCGTAATAAACGCTCATCAATATATTTTAAATTTAAGTGAGCATTATTATTTTTCTTATCTTTAACAATTAAAGAAGATAATTTAACAAGTAATTTAATAAACGGCAATAAAACAATAGTTGTAACAACATTAAATACCAGGTGAAACATTGCTATTTGAATTTCTGCATTACCACCAAAAAGTGAGTTTAACAAATTAACAATTTCATTTTGAAGCGGCCAAATAATGCTCGTAAATAATACTGTGCCAATAATATTAAATAGTAAATGAATAACACCTGTTCGTTTAGCATTTGTACTTGTGCCAATTGTTGCAATTATAGCTGTTATACAAGTACCAATATTAGAGCCTAAAATGATAAATAAAGCGTTTCCTGTTTTTAAAGCGCCTTGTCCAACCATAACAATTACTAAGCCTGTAACTGCTGAAGATGATTGAACAATTGCGGTAAACAGTATTC
>CAKPAV010000167.1 GCA_934133115.1 uncultured Bacilli bacterium | reverse complement strand
ATCAATGGATGGTAAAGTAACATTATCTTCATCAAGGAATAGCATTGTCTCATTAAGATATTTTTCCTTGTCATTGGAATTAATATGTTTTATTAGTTCCTTTAAAACACCGATTTTTCCTTTTGTAATTTCTTCATTTCTTCCATAGACGGTATGACTCATAAAGTTTTCAATATGATTAATGATTTGATTTTGTTTAAAACATGCTTTAGTACATTGACGCAACCGCTATTGCAGCATGGGTAAAGTAATTCGTGTCATTCATTATCCGTTAATGGAGTACTAGTATTTACTTCATCAATATGTTTTATAACTTGCTCATCAGTTTGACTTTCATTTCTTTTGCCAATATAAATTTGTGGCTTTCTTAGTTCATCCTTATTTATGCCTATACCTTTTTCTAGAAGGATTCTATTTCAAAACTTTCCAATAACCATTTTTATTTGCACCAATTCTAGAAACAAATCCAGATTCTTTCAATTGTTTAAGATTCTTTTTTACACCTGGTTCTGATAATCCAGTTATAATCATTAGTTGATTAATAGTAATATTAGGATTATCTCTCATAGTTGAAATAATATTTTGTTGTGTTTTGTTTAATTTTTTGGATACTTTATTAGATACTTTATTAGATACCTTAAATTCATTAACGTCTAACTTTTCAAAAGGTATAGTAACAATTATTTTGTTTTTTTCAATTTGAATAGCATCTTTGCCATGCTTACTAACAATTTTAGGAACTCCTCTATCGGATCTTTCACTTATTGTAATTATCAATAATTTGTGTAGTTTTTTATCGGTTGAAAATGTACATGGTTGATTGTCAATATCAAACTCATAACATTCGGAATATAATTCAGAACACCTTAAATTAAGTACAGAAAGTATTTTATCATCATCGATGATGTCTATCCCAGTTAAAGGTTCACCGGTTTCAACATCACTAGTCCAAATAGGACCTTGTAAATAATCAAACATTAATTTTACTTTTTCTTTTTGATTCATCATTTTTTATACCTAGCTTTCAATTTAATAGCTTAGGATATGAAATTTTAGGTATTAGATTAAACTTCATTTCTTTTTTTCATAAAAGAAGCTACTCAAAAAAATTGAATAGCTAACCTCGTTCATTATGATTCTCGCCATATAATTATTTAATAATTTTCCAGTATCCCTTTTTGTTTGTACCTATTCTTTCGATGAATACTTTCTCAACGAGAGATACAAATACTCTTGATACTGTTCTTCTAGATATTCCAAGTTCAACAACTAAAGTATCATATGGAATACTAGGATTATTAATTAATTCGAGCAAAATTCTTTTCTCATTATCAGTTAATTCATCCGAAAGATTTTTGCCATCATTTTTGCCACTTGGTATTGTATTATTATATTTTTGCCAAATTATCAATATTTTTGCCATTATCAAATATAATTGTTGTCTAAAAAATTGTTGTTTAAAAAGTGTTAAGTGGCAAAATTCAAATCGTGTTAAATCGTGTAAATTTTTAGCACCCCTAGTCAAATCGTGTAGAATTTTAGCACCCTTTAGCTTAAATCGTGTAAAAGCAAAATAAAAAGCTGTCAATAGAGCCTCTAAATAAAGCCTACTAATAGCCTGTCAAACTAATAAAATTCAATTTTTAAAGTAAAATATCGCATTTTAAACGTAAATTCTGCTATTTAGGCAATAAAAAAGCCTGATAGCATTGAATCAGACCTATTCTACTATTATGGCTGGGGAAGCAGGATTCGAACCTGCGATTGCCTGATTCAGAGTCAGGTGACTTACCGCTTGTCCATTCCCCAAGTACATATATTTTACTACTTTAAAAGTATTTGAAAAGGGATGAAAGATAAATTCATCCCCAAATCTAATATTATATTAAATTATTTTGAACTAAGTTCAATATGTACATCACCATCAACAACATAGTTAGCGGAACTCATGCCATTTCCAGTAACACTAATAGCAACTTCTTTGCCATTAATTTTTAATACTGGTGTTATAGTACTATTATGATAAATAGTGATTGTAATAGTTTCGCCTTTTTCTAATACATTAAATGTATTATCAGTTATATATTCGTTATTAGTACTACTAGCACAGCAATAATTATAACTAACATAATCGTTACCAGTTATATAAATAGAATATAATTTTTCAGCAGATTCGACATTAACAATAGTGACGTTAGTAGTGGATACTTCACCATTTTCATTTTTCGTTAAATTAAATTTAACAGTAATAATATCTTCTTCATTTAATGTATTGATATTTGCACTAGCAAGGAATTGAATTAAAAAATCATTTTCATTATCATCAATAACCATCACTTGATTATTTTCTAAATCAATTAAAGCAACTTTAGCTTTTATTTCATAGATTTTAGTACTTGTTTCATTGTTTTGAAGTGCATTTCCATATCCTTCTAATAAACTCAAGTCCGTAATAACTTCTTTAGTCGCAGGAATAATAATATCTTCTAAAGATAATTCAACGCTACAATCTTTACTCTTAAAATATTTATGACAAACTAGACATTCCCAATATGGATTATTTCCTTCTTTTTCTTCTGTTGCCTCCACTCGTTCATGATATTCAATATTGTGTGGAGCATATTCTTTTCCACTCACTTCAATTGTATCGCCACAATATTCACAAGTTTCCGTCCAATGTGATACTTCTATGCATGTTGCATCGGTTGCGTCATCATTAAAATGATAAGCGTGATTTTTAGTAGTTTCTTTAGTAATAGAATAACCACATACACTACATGTAAATTTTGATGTTCCTGATTCAATACATGATGCGGCTTTAATAACTTCTTCTATTAGAGTATGACCAACTTTGCGTTCTTGTTCTACTCCACAAATTGAACATTTATGCCAGTGATTAGTTGCGTCATAAGCATATTCATTCCAAGTGTGTTTAGTTAAAGGTATATCTTCGATTACTTCATCACCACATACGTTACATATTTTTTTAACTTGTCCAACTTCTACACAAGTTGCTTGTTTTAAAATTTCTTCTTTATAATCATGACCTAGAGCTTTAATAACTTCATATTTTTGAAGATGACCGCAAACAACACAAACAGTATTAATTCTTCCATCTTCCGTACATGTTGGTTCTTGTCTAACGTTTGTAAAGCTATGTTGCCCATATTCATCTTTTTCTTCACATTGTCCATCGCCATTTAAACATTTATGCCAATGGTGTGTGCCGTTATATGTCCAAAGAGATGTAAAATTATGATCATTTGTCTTAGTTAAACTAGTATGAGTAACAAAATCACAAACAATACATTTATAATCTTGATGGCCATCTTGATAGCAAGTTGCTGGGCGGTTATATTCGCAATCAACTTCCACGTAATTATGAGCAACCACTACTTTTTGATTACAATTCTTACAATTATAATAATGACCACTTTGTGTTCTACTTACAATATTAGAATAATCTAGATCGTGTCCAGTTGAAATAATAGTTTCTTCATAAGAATATCCACAAATACAAGTGAATTTTTTCTTTCCATCTGCTTCACAAGTTACTTCTTTAACTATCTGTTCAGTAAATGTATGATTAACTGGCTCGGTATGACTTTCTTTACATATTTCACAAACTTTCCAGTGTTTATTAGCGTCATAATTATAACTATTATAAGTATGCTCACCTTTTCCTAAGTTGACTTCTTTCGTTTTTTCACATACACATTTATATACTTCTTTCCCTTCGATTAAGCAAGTTGCATCTATTTTGCTTATTAAAGTGTCATAATTATGTTTTTCTTTTTCACTTACATAATCACACTTTTCGCATTTTTGATAATGTTCATCTTCCTCAACCACATATTTTAAAGTGTGCGCTAATTTTGTGATTACCTCCGTATAAGAAAAGTCACAAGAATCGCAAGTAAAAGTTCTTATTCCTTCTTCTTTACAAGTTGCCTCTTTAGTAATAACAGGTGATCTAAAATTATGCTTATGCTCACTTGAACTTATGGAATCGCTATTCGAATTAGAGGAATTATTATTACATGATCCTAATAATCCGCTAGTAAAAACAAGCATTCCAATTGATAAAAATTCTAATATTTTTTTCATAAACTACTCCTTTAACCAAAGAAATTATATAACTATTAAGTACTTAAAACAATATAAAATAAGCCGTGATTTTATTAGCCAAATTAAAAGCCCTACCATTATTGATAAGGCTATTAAAACTAATCTAATATTATTAAGTCACCCATTAATCCAACATAAGCATTTTTGTTTTTTGCTTCAAATGAATCAGGGCGCGCAATTAACCATTTATTCGTTTGATATAGCATTGGATCAAAATCAGAAGT
>CAKPAV010000166.1 GCA_934133115.1 uncultured Bacilli bacterium | reverse complement strand
ATATTAATATGAAAAACATTATAGTCTCGCCATCAATATTATCTGCGGATTTTAACAATTTGAAAAAAGAATTGAAATTGATGGAAAGTAGTGGCGCCGAGTGGATTCATTTTGATGTAATGGATGGTCATTTTGTCCCAAATATTTCTTTTGGTATGCCGGTTTTAAAATCAATTGCGCATACGACAAAACTATTTAATGACGTTCATATTATGATTGATGATCCTTTAACTTATGGTCCACAATTTGTTAAGGCTGGCGCGGACTTAGTAACTTTTCATTATGAGGCGATTAAAGAAGAGCAAGTCGAAAAAGTTATTTCCACTATTAAAGAAAGCGGCGCTAAAGTTGGACTTTCTATTAAGCCTAAAACAAGTATTGAAAAAATTATTAAATATTTAGATAAAATCGATTTAGTTTTAGTAATGTCCGTGGAACCAGGTTTTGGCGGACAATCATTTATCGAAAATAGTTTGGATAAAATCAAACAACTACGTAAATATATTGATGAAAATAAACTTAATGTTCTTATTGAAGTTGATGGAGGAATTAATGAAGAAACTGCAAGTAAATGCCGACTTGCTGGTGTTGATGTTTTAGTTGCTGGTTCTTATTTATTTAATAAAACTAATACTAAAGAACGCATAAGTGAATTAAAGGGTGAATAACAGTGCGAAAAGTAATAGTTATTAGTGATGATACTACTTATCAACAAATTCAAAAATATAATGGATATCCGCATTTAGTTATTTCTACTAAAAACGATGAAATTAAAAGTGATGCTCGTTTTTTTGATTTTAAACTAGTGGAAGAAGAAGAGAATCTTATTGATGATCCTCACCGAGTTATTCTAGCCTCAAAACCTAGTAATGGAAGTTTATACGATAAAATCATCACGTATTTATATCATAAAGGCTTTGATGAAATTACATTTTTAAGCAATATACATACAAGCGTTGAAAATATCTTTGAAACTATTAGCATCTTAAAAAAATACCCATACCTTCGTGTGGAATTTGAGGATGAGCATGAATCAATACAATATTTTGAAAAAGGTACATATATTTTAAATAAAGAATCATTTGTTTCATTTTCAATATGTCCTTTTTCTGAAGCTATTATAAGTTTAGATTATACTATTGAAAAAATTAATGAATACAAGTTGGATACATCCAAAAGTATATTAAAAGATATTAAATTTTTCCAAAGAATTGCCCTTTTAAGAGTTGAAAGTGGTAGTGTTATTGTCATAAGAAAGTTAGGTGAAAAAGATGAAAATTGAGATTATGATACCTAGTTGTCTAGTGGCACTTATTGTATTTGTAGTTTTATTCAATGTCGGTAGAAGCAATTATTTAGAAGCAAAAAAAGAAAAATTTAATTTAAAAAATACATTTCCTTATGAAATGCAAAGCCAGTTTAATGCTAAATATAATTGGCATGTTCGCTTTATTTCTTTGTTTTTTGCTTTAGCAATGTCTTTATTTGCCGTTAATGCTTTTGATATAACATTTATGTCCATTTTAAGTATTATAACTGGACTTATGATTATTAACGCTATAGCTATTATGTTATTATTTATTATTGATATGCGTCGTGCATCGTTGCATATGGCTATTGCTGTTATTAACTTTGGTTTAACATTCTTAAGTTATGTATTAGTGGCTTATTATGTGTTTTTTGTTAAATCTAGCGAATATCCTTTAGCAATGGGGATTATTTGTTTGGCGTTTGTTTTAATAATCTTGTTACTATGTATAAATCCGAAATTATATAAATGGATGTTTATGGAAAGAGTAGAAGAAGATGGAAAAGTCGAATTAAAGCGACCTAAAGTAATTATGCTAGCAATGTATGAATGGATATTTATCGCTTTAGCAATTGCTTTAAATTTGATAATAACGACATTTACTATATTAATGTAAAAAAACAAGCAACAAAAAAAATCACCGGTTAGGTGATTTTTTGTTATTCTCCCTTAGCAGATTTATTAAGGGTTCTATAAGCACGTGCGGACATTCTAACTGTTTGGACACGTCCGTCAACGACGACCTTATATGGTTGTAAGTTGACATTCCATCTACGCGGAGTTGCTCTTAAGGAGTGAGAGCGTTTGTTACCGCTTAAAGGTGCTTTACCTGATACTGGGCAAACTCTTGACATTTTTTACATACCTCCCTTAACATTTCACAATGCTTTTGTATGATAGCATACTTTTATAGCATTTTGCAATGACTTTTTGAAAAAATATTATTAATTTATATTTTAACATCTGGAAAACGCATTTTTGTTTCTTCTTTGGTAGTTAAATTTGGACATCTTTTAAGCATTTCATCAAGAAGAACTTGCTTTTTATCTAGTATTAAATATATAGCATGACCGCGATTTGTGACAAATACAAGAATATTATTTTTTCTAGACCATTCTTCGTCAATGTAGATGATGTCGTTATATTGGAAATAATATTCCTTGGTCATTCGTTTTTGATATAGTCCTTTTTTCTCCAAACGATAATAACTCATTTTAAGTGTAATAATAAAATAAGTGAGGGTTATTACTAACCATCCGGCAAAAAAAATGTAATCTTTCGTAGGAAATGGGAAAGTAAAACTGCCGTCAATAGTTAGATAAAATAAAAATAAAACGACAATAGAAATAGCAAAAAAATATAATAATGTTTTTTTCATATTTGGATAAATAATCATATTAATCACCAGCGACATTATAGCATACAAAAAAATATAACTAAAGAAAAAAATATGTTGATAATGCTTGTAAATATTATTTACAAAGCGCTTTAAATTATGGTAAAATCATAATAGTGTTTAGGAGGAGAATACATGCGATTATTTGATACAATTCCAGATAATTTTTTCTCAATCCTATCTAGCAAAAATAAAGACGTTTATGCTATGGCATTAAATGTTTTATTTAAGAGCCTTGAATCAGAAGAGATGTCAATTAAAAAGCAAGATTTCTTACGTATTCTTAAAGAAACTGCAACGGATATAGTAATGAGCCTTGATTTAGAAAGCGAAGAAGGTGAAGATGATGCCTTAGTTAATCCATCTTTACCAAATCGTGTTGCATTTATTCTTCGTCGCCTTGAAGAAACTGGATGGATTGATATACAAATGAATAATGACACGTTTGAAGAGTATATAATTCTTCCAACGTATACGATAAAAATACTAGCTGCCTTAAAAGATATTTGCACAGAAAGTGAAGTTGCTTATAATTCTCTTGTTCACTCGACTTATAGCGAATTAAAAATAGAAGATGATGAACCGGATGATTTAATGTATGCAACATTACTTCGTGCCTTTGAAAATACTAAAAAACTTCGTATAGAATTAGTAACACTTGGTCATCAAATTAAGATTTACCAGCATCGTTTAGCAAATCTATTTACAACTAATGATGTTTTAAAAAATCACTTTGATGATTATAAAGTTAAAATTTCCGATCGTCTTTATCACCCTTTAAAAACTTTTGACTCAGTCACAAGATTTAAAAGACCAATTATTAATATATTGCAAAAGTGGTTACGTGATGAAAAAAGAAGAGAGGCATTAATTGCCCAATCGCTTTTATGGCGTAAGGACCGTGATCACGCTAGTGCGGAAGCAGATTTAATTAACAAGATTACCTATATTCAAGATATGTATGAACAACTCAATACAATGATTAATGAAATTGATGAAAGTCATAGTGAATATACTAAATCTAGTGCTTCAAAGATTATCTATTTCAATAATAATGATAAGACAATCAAAGGACACCTTGAAACAATATTCAAAGCTTATGCTCGAGATTTAAGAATGATATTAACTTCAATGCAAGATGCTATGATGTTCCATGAACAGGGATATATTGATCCAGAATCGGTAACTTTGCCAATTGTACGTCAATATCGTCAAATTGGTGAGCCGCTTCCAATTATTAATAATTTTGAAGAAGCTGGCGACTTAATTATGCAAAACTTCCTAGATCAAACACGTAATACTTTTACTGACGCTCGTGTTCTTGAATTTATGGAAATGGCATTTGGTGACACCAATGAACTTCGCGCTGAAGAAATTCGTTTACCAGATTATGATGCCTTTATATTATTAATCTTAGCCACATTAAAGAAAAATGATGAAAATTGCTTTTATGATGTTGATATTGAACAAGAGGGATATATTACATCACAAGGATATATTTTGCCAAAACTTATTTTTAGACGAAAGGAGAATAGCAAATAATGTTTGAAAATGAATTTGATAAACTTACTAATGGTGAGCAAAATGAATTTGCTCGTGTCGTTAATACATTGCTACTAAAATCATTTATTGTGCGTGATGTATTTGATTCAAAAGAAAAAAC
>CAKPAV010000165.1 GCA_934133115.1 uncultured Bacilli bacterium | reverse complement strand
GACCAGAATTAAAAGGATCTCGTCGTGTCTTAGTTAATTCTCCAAAGGTTCCTACATATGATATGCAACCAGAAATGTCAGCGTATGAAGTTACTGATAAATTATTAAAAGAATTAGATAAGAAAGACTTAGATGTTGTCATATTAAACTTTGCAAACTGCGATATGGTTGGACATACAGCAGTTGAACCTGCTGTTGTTAAAGCTGTTGAAACAGTTGATGAATGTGTTGGTAAGATTTATGATTACGTTCAACAAAATGGCGGTACACTTATTGTTACTGCTGACCATGGTAATGCTGAAATTATTAAAGACGCCGAAGGTCATCCATTTACTGCTCATACAACAAGTAAAGTCCCAGTAATTATTACTATCCCAGGCTTAAAACTTCGTGAAGATGGTAAATTGTCTAATATTGCTCCAACAATCATTGATTTGTTAGGCGATACAAAACCAGTTGAAATGACTGAAGAAAGCTTAATTATTAAATAGCAGTGAAATAAAATTTAAAAGATCCTAGTAGCAAAATTATTAGGATTTTTTATTATTAACAGCAAGTAATAACTAGTTAGGCACTAGTAGTTTTTAAGTAAATAAATATTAAATTGTTAGATGAGTCTAATTAGTAGAAAATATGTACTATATTTAGTTATTTACTAGTTAATAACAAGAAAAGCGCTTAATATGTGATATATTTTAGTGACAAATCGTGTTATTAGTAGTACTTTTATAGTATAATTATGAAAAGAAAGAGGTATTAAATTATGAAATTTGAAGATATTCCACTAGTAATTCCTTCTTTAAAAGCATTATCAAAAAAATATGATGCTTTAATCGAAGAATTGGAAAATGCCAAAACCGCTAATGACCAAATTAGAGTTTATAAAAAGATTATGAGATATGACGATCACGTTGAAACAATGTTTACAGTCATTTCTATTCGTTATTCATTAGATACAACTAATGAAGAGTACGTGAAAGCTAATGATGTGCTTGATGAAATTGCTCCACAAGTACAAGTATTTAGTGATAGAATTAATAGAATCTTAGTATCATCTCCTTTTAGAAAAGAATTAGAAGAAGAATTTGGACCATATTTATTTAAGCAAATTGATATGTCTTTAAAATGCTTTGATCCAAAAATTATTGAAGATTTACAATTAGAAAACAAATTAGTATCAAAATATAGCAAAGTTATGGCTAGTGCTAAAATTAAATTCGAAGGTGGCGTCTATAACTTATCACAAATGGGTAAGTTCACTACTGATATTAACCGTGAACGCCGTAAAAAGGCAAGCAAGGCAGTAGCTAAATTCTTTGAAAAAAATCACGAAGAAATTGGACAAATTTATGATGAATTAGTTCATACACGTGACAATATGGCTAAAAAATTAGGATTCAAAAATTATATTGAATTAGGATATATGCGTTTAGGAAGATGCGATTATAACGCCGAAATGGTCGCAAATTATCGCAAACAAGTAGAAACTGTTTTAGTCCCTGTTTGGAAAAAATTATATAAACGTCAAATGAAGCGTATTCATATTCGTAACCCACGTTTCTATGATATGGGATTAAACTTCTTATCTGGAAACCCAACACCAATTGGTAATCCAGATTACTTAGTAAGTAAGGCTAATGAAATGTATCATGAAATGTCTAAAGAAACTGGTTCATTCTTTGAATATATGGTTGATAATCATATGATGGATTTAATCGCTAAGCCAGGTAAACAAGGCGGTGGTTATATGACTTACTTACCAGAATATAAATGTCCATTTATTTTTTCTAACTTTAATGGCACATCAGGTGATGTTGATGTATTAACTCACGAATTCGGACATGCTTATCAAGGTTATTGTTCAAGAAATATTAAAGTATCAAGTTATCGTAGTCCAACATTAGAAGCTTGTGAAATTCACTCAATGTCTATGGAATTCTTTGCATGGCCATGGATGGATAAATTCTTTGGCAAAGATGATGACAAATATCGTTTTGCTCACTTAGCAGATGCAATTATGTTCGTTCCATATGGTGTAACTGTTGATGAATTCCAACATTTCGTTTATGAAAATCCTAATGCTACACATGAAGAAAGATGCGCAAAATGGCGTGAATTAGAAAAGAAATATACTCCTTTAAAGAATTATAAAGGATTTGATGTGTATGAAAACGGAAACTTATGGTTAAAGCAAAGTCATATTTTCCAAACACCATTCTATTATATCGATTACACTTTAGCTCAAGTTTGTGCTTTCCAATTCTTAGTTGAAATGCGCAAAAATCAATCAAGAGCGTGGGAAAAATATAACAAGTTATGTAAGATGGGCGGAAAATATCCATTCTTAGAATTACTTGAACATGCTCACTTAAGAAATCCATTTGTTGATGGTAATATCAAGAAAGTTGTTCGTCCATTAATTAAAATACTTGATTCTTTTGATGACGCTAATATGTAGTTAATAGTAAAAGACAAATAAAAAAAGCTTGCAAAATTGCAGGCTTTTTTTTATGAATTAGACTTAAATTAAAATTAGTCAATCCACCAAACTTGTTTTCCAAGAATTACGCGGATGACATCCCAAATCCAAAGAATTACGAAACCACCACAAATTAAAAGGACAACAGCTAAGATTATTCCGACTAAATTATTCTTTGCTAATGATCTGAATAATCTCATTAAGTTACCATAAACACCATATAAAAGTGTAAGTAATACACGGACAATGTATGGTAATCCTTCAAGTGCTTTTACTAAATCTTTCATGATACTTTTCCTCCACATAACAATTATATCATATAAAATTAAAAAAATATTACAAAATTACATTTTTTGTTTATTTTTTAATATTCTTAAAAAAATAAGCATGTGCTTAAATGGGATTTTTGACAATTAGCTTTTTGACAATTAATTTAAAAGTGTCCGACATTAAAAAATAACAATTGAAAAAAGTGCTTATATTATTTATAATATAAGGCGAGTGGATTCCATTTGTATTCACTTAGGAAAGGCAAGAAAATAATGAATAATAAATCGTTTTTTTCCACTTTTAGTAAAGAAGATAAAAAAATTTTTGTTATTGCCACATTATTCCTATTACTTTCTATGCTTACTTTGTTAGTTTTATCAATTTGTCATATTACTAGTTATTGGCTATTACTTAGTAACTTTATTGGTTATTTGGTAGGCGTTACTATGCACTATTTAACAGTATTTGTGATAAATAAAAGCCAAGTAGAGAACTATAAAAGAGTAGTTAAAAATTTATTTGCCACTCGTCAATTGGTATATATCATTTCTTTATTAGGAGTATTCTTCTTTACTCGTGATATATGGCCAATATTATGCTGCTTACTTGGAATTCTATCAATTAAATTTGCTATTTATTTAATGCTATTAAGGAGAAAAGGTGTCAATGAATAAAGTTTGGGATTACATTGTCAATAAAATGCCTGGTGAAATGATGGTATCACTAATCATCATGTTAGTGATTGCTATTTTTGCTATTATTTTAGGACATGCTATCAAGAAGGCAGATCCAACTAAAGCACCTAAAGGATTAGCGTTTGTTGCTGATTTTATTGTTGATTTTTCTTATTCATCAATTCGAAAAAATTTAGGTAATGTTTATGATTTTGTTGTACCATATTTTATCTTTTTAATCTTTTATGTTCCAATGGCATTTATGTCTGGACTATTAGGATTAGCTTCGCCAATGACTTATTTTACAATTCCATTATGTTTAGCATTTGTCAGTTGGCTAGGAATTCAAATATCCGCAATTAAATATCAAAAGTTGGATTATTTAAAGAGTTTTGCTGATCCTTTACCACCATGGTTACCAGTATTTATCCCTATTAATATTTTATCTAAATTGTCACCACTATTATCATTATCTATTCGTATGTTTGGTAATGCTTTAGCAGGTTCAATATTAATGTTTTTAGTTTATTGGGGAACAGGATTATTAAGTAATGCAGTGTTCTCATTTATAACTCCATCGGCGTTTAACGTATTTGGTGTTATTATTGCCCCAGCCTTACATGCGTATTTCGATGTGTTTGGCGCATTAATTCAAACTTTAATTTTCGTCTTATTATCGATGCTTCTTATTGCTAAAGAAATTCCAGCACCGGTAAATAGAGAAATTAGAAGTAAAGTAAGTAAATAAAACTAGTAAGGAGGAAAAATTATGTTATCTAGTTTAATTAGTTTAGCTGCTGATTTATCAGTAGGATCAGGATTAGCTTTAATTGGAGCAGGTCTTGCAGTATTCACCGGATTTGGTTCTGGTATTGGTGAAGGTAACATTGCCGCTCACGCTATGGATGCAATTGGTCGTAACCCAGAAGCAACAAGTAACATTCGTTCAAACATGGTTATGGGTATCGCTTTAGCAGAAACAACTGGTA